>JAICPQ010000098.1 GCA_025929745.1 Burkholderiales bacterium
CCGCCTGTCCCCGCCCTCCTATGCCGCGTCCGCGCTTGAGCCGCACGGGTCCGTTGGCGAGCAAGAGGCGAGCCGCCTCGCGCGCGTCCTCGCGCGCAAATGCGCTAAATCCGGGCAATACGACGTCACGTACGCGCTCGGGAAACGCCTCGCACCAACCGCTGGGTCGAAATGCCGCGCAGCCTGGAAGCGGATGCGCGATCGCCTTGGTGGCGGCGAACGGGAAGGGCACTACGCCGCCGAAGAGATCCTCTTCGCCGCGGATGCCGAGCGCGCGCGCTTCCTCGCCGGAAAGGGTCTGGCTTGGAACGAAGTACAAAGCTCCGTTGCGCCGCAGCGTAGGCTGGTAACCGCCGCCGAACCGGTAGCCCTTCAAGCCGGCGAGCGCCTTGGCGACGCTCACGCGGGCCGCGATTTCGTGCTCCGTTACGCCATCCCCCCCAGGCGGCGCGTAAGTAACGACGATGCCCATTTTATTTAAATTGCGCAGCAATCGCCGGGCCGGAACGTCGCTTGCTAGTTCCAATGCGCTATTCCACTTGGAGGATTCACCCATGATCCGTCTTATCCCCCTCGCCCTAATTGCCGCGACGTTCGCCGCCTGCAGCACGACCCGGCAGGCGCCCGCGCCGCGCGTCGTGACGATCGAGCATCCCTATACGGCCGGCACCGGCGTAATCCAGTCCGTGGTTCCGACTCCCGTTGCCGCCACCGCGGCGGCCGGTACCAGCTCGCCGACAGAGCCGATGCAGCGGCTCGAGGTGAAGATGGACAACGGCAAGGTGCAGTACATCGACACGCCGAGCCGCGACTTCACGAAGGGCATGCGCATCACCCTGACGCCGGACCGCTACATCAAGCGCTCCTGACGCGAAAAGGGGTCAGGACCCTTTTTCCAGAAAAGGGGCCTGATCCCTACCTGCACCAGTCGCGGATCAGCGCTTCGTAGATCGCGACCGCCTTGCGGATGCGCTCCTGGCTTGCGTATTCGTCGGTCTGGTGCGCCATCGCCGCCTCGCCCGGCCCCAGCACCACGGTCGGCGCGCCGCTGTACACCTTCAGAAGATTCGCCGCATCCGTCATGTAGGGCGCCGTACGCGCTGTCGGCGGCGCGTCGAGATAGGGCTTGCAGATCTCGAACACGCGCTGGATCCATTCCTCGTCAGGCTTCGTCCACACCGGCTGCAGGTTCGAAAAGACATCGAGCTCGGCGTCCGGCACGAGCGGCTTCAGCTTTGAAATGAGCGCATCGTGATCCATGCCGGGCACGGTGCGGATGTCGACGCCGAAGCTCGCGTAATCCGGCACCGCATTCACCGTGTTGCCGCCCTCGATGATGCCGACATTGAGCGTGGGCTTGCCCATCACCTCGTGCGCGGGAACCCCGAAGTCGAATTTCTCCAGGGCGGTGAGCGCTTTCGCCGCCTTGTAGATGGCATTCACGCCGAGCTCCGGCATTGAGCCGTGCGCCGACACGCCGCGAAAGCGCGCGTGAAACTTGATCGAGCCCTTGTGCCCGACGAGCGGATAGTTCGAGGTCGGCTCGCCGACCACCATGGCGCCGGCTTTGCCGAGGAGTTGCGTCCGCGCGAGCTGCGCCGAGCCGACGCAGCCACCCTCCTCGGCGGCGGTGAGCACGATCACCACGCCAGGCGTTCCGCCGAGCTTCTTGCCGAACGAGCGTGCGGCGAGAAGGATCGCCGCGACGCCGGCTTTCATGTCCGATGCGCCGCGCCCGTAGAGCTTGTCGCCGTCGGTTTCCCCGCTGAACGGATCGTGGCTCCAGGGCCGCTTGCCGAGCGGAACCACGTCCAGATGCCCGGTCAGGCAGAGCGGCGCCTTGCCAACGGTTCCGCCGGCGCGCGCCACCAGGCTCGTCCTCCCTTCCTGGTGCTCGAAGTACTCGACGGAGTAGCCCCACTCCTCGAGCAGCGCGCCGGCGAAGCGTGCGCAGTCGCGCTCGCGACCGGGCGGGTTGACGGTGTCGAAGCGAAGCAGCGATTTGGTGAGCGAAATCGCGTCGGCGGGATTCACAAAAGAGATGATAGACGGGGGCGACGAACCGGCGTATTTTTTTCGCGCAACCGAGGAGGCCCCATGTTCAACGTCGTCGTGGAATGGCTGGACCAGGACAAATCGCGCGCCCGTTTCTCGTTGCCCGGCCGGCAGGAATGGCGCGCCGAACACATCGATGCGCTGATCCAGCTCCTCGGCGAGATTCGCGCCGAGATGTCGCCCGCAGTCTCCGAACAGCCGCCCGCCGTGCACGCCGACGCGCTGCACAATCCGCGCTACGCCACCGAGCTCCACACCTTCTCGGGCGGCACGCTCCTCGAGGTGCGCCATCCCTCGCTCGGCTGGATCGACTTCATCCTGCCGAGCCTCGAGCGCGTGCGCATCACGCGCTCGCTCGCCGAGCAGGAAGCGACCTGGCAAGGCTTCAGGCGCTAGAGCGAAATCGGGGTCAGAGCCCGATTTCAAGCGTGCTACGCTGAGTTTTCCAACAGCGGAGGAGATCGATGGCTAGGGCCTATTGGGTAGTCACGTATCGCAAGGTCAAGGATCCGGAAAAGCTCGCGGCGTACGCCAAGCTCGCGGGGCCGGCGATCCAGTCGCAAGGCGGGAAGTTCCTGGTGCGCGGCACGCCGGCGAAAACTTTCGAAGGCGGGCTGAACGAGCGCACGGTGGTGAGCGAGTGGCCGAGCCTCGAGCAGGCGATCGCGGCCTACGAAAGCCCGGCGTACAAGGAAGCGCTGCGCGCGCTCGGCAACGGCGCGGAACGCGACATTCGCATCGTCGAAGGGCCCGCCTGATGGCCGAGCCGAAGCTCGTTGATCCGCATGACCCGGTGATGACCGGGGAGAACTCGTTCGTGCGGCTTTCGAATGACGGCGGCAACACGATCCCGGAGCGCGTGAGCCATTGGCGCGTGCTCTGGTCGCCCGCCGGACAGGGACATGCGCTCTTCATCGAGAGCACGCTGCTCAAGAGAAAAGTCGTCTACGCCGACAACGCGGCGGTCGCGCGCTTCCTCCAGCGCACGATCGAGGCGATGCTGCATAAACCCTTCGCCGACGAATCCATGCCGATCGTCGAGGCGAAGTTCGAGCGCAGCGGGAACTGCCTGTCGTGCATGGAAGAGCGCGTCGTGGCGCGCGATGCCGAGATCGTGCTTACCTGGTGGGACTTCATGGCGCCGTTCGTGCTCACCATGCCGCCCGGCGCGATGAACCGCCCGCTCGGGGTCTACAGCACTTTCATTCCGGCGCGCAGCGCACAGCTTTCGGTGAACGGTCAGGCCGCGCCGGGCGGCGTGTTCCCGCAGGAGCGCGGTGGACGCGCGTCGTCGAGCTGCGTGCTCGCCTGGTCGGAGACCTGGGTGAGACCGAGAGGCTGAGAATGGCGGTTCTGCGCATCGCGAAGATGGGCAATCCAATCCTCCTGCAGAAAGCAGCGCCCGTGGAGGACCCGACCGCGCCCGAGATTCGCCGCCTCGCCGCCGACATGCAGGACACGATCGAGGATATCGGTGCAAGCGGCCTCGCCGCGCCGCAGGTCTTCGTCTCGAAGCGCGTGGTCGTGTATCGCATCATCGCCGCGCGCATCCCGCCCGGCTCGGGCCTCGAGCCGCGGCCATGGACCGTGATGGTGAATCCGGTGATCACGCCCAAAACCGAAGTGCAAACCCCGGTCTGGGAGCGCTGCCTCTCGGTTCCAGGTCTGCACGGCAAAGTCCCGCGCTTCATGAACATCGGCATCCGCTACGCGGATCTCGAGGGAAGAACGCATGCGCATGACGCCACGAGCTCGTGGGCGGCGCTGCTTCAGCACGAGTGCGATCACCTGGACGGCATCGTCTATCCGATGCGCATGACCGATCTCTCGCTCCTTGCCTACAACGACGAACCCGGGCCCCTCGCCAAAGAGCTCGAGCAAGACCCGAAGGGAATCGATCCGCTGTTCGTCGATCTGGTGCAGCGCTGGCCGGGACGCAGCCGCTGGTTCCGCTAATCGGGCTCCGACCCCGATTTCTTGAACCAGTCGGCGATCTCGCCGCCGGTCCAGAACAGTACGTCCTTGTGCGCGCGAATTTCGGCGAGCGCGCGGCGGTAGTACTTCGCGCGGTGCGGCGCGCCCATGATGTACGGATGCACGACGAGCGCCATCACGCGCGCCGAGTCGCTTGAATCGGCGTAGATCTGCTCGAACTGGTCCATCGCGCGGCGGTAGTACTCCCCGGCCTCGTGGTGCTGGATGAGCATCATCGCGACGTCGTTGCACTCCTGCGTGTACGGCACGTTGACGATTGGCTTGGTGCGGGTCTTGAGCCACACCGGCTGGTCGTCGAGCACCCAGTCGCACACATAGTCGTAGCCCGCTTCGACGAGGAGGTCGGGCGTCTCCCAGGTTTCGGTAAGGCCGGGGCCGAGCCAGCCGCGCGGCCGTTTGCCAGTGAAGGCGCGGATCGCTTCGGTGGTCTTCGCGATGTCGTCGCGCTCGTTCTCCACCTTCTGCATGTTGCGCTGCGTATAGCCATGCCCCATGAACTCCCAGCCGCGCTCGAGCGCCGCGCGCGAGATGGCCTCGTACGCTTTGACCGCGGTGCCATTGATGGCGAGAGCCGCCTTGATGTCGAGGGAATCGAGGATTTCGATAAAGCGCCAGAAGCCGACCCGGTTTCCATATTCGTGCCAGGCCCAGTTCGGAATGTCGGGCATGGGCGCGCCGCCCGCCGGCGGGGTGAGCACCGTGCGCGGCATAGTCTGGTTGATGTCCCATTCCTCGACGTTGACGATGGTCCACACCACCATGCGCGCGCCGCCGGGAAGCTTGAGCAGCGGGCGCTGGGTGATGGGCGAATATGCGATCCGCTCGAGTGGCGTCATAGAAAAGTGATGCTACCCTTTCCCTCGGAGGAGGAACCCCGTGGACGCGAACTTCTGGCTGATCCAGACGTTCAACGGCGTGTCGTACGGCGCGCTGCTGTTCCTGCTGGCGAGCGGGCTCACGCTCATCTTCGGCGTGATGCGTATCGTCAATCTGTCGCACGGCGCCTACTTCCTGCTCGGCGGCTACGTCGCGATCAGCGTGATGCGCGCGAGCGGCTCGTGGTTGCTCGCGCTTCCGATCGCCGCGCTCGCCATCGCGCTGCTCGGACTCTTCGTGGAGCGGGTGTTCCTGCGCCCGCTCGGCTTCGATCCGCTGCGCCAGGTGCTCCTCACCGTGGGCTTTGCGTTTCTTTTTCAGCAGGCGGCGCTCGACATCTGGGGCGGCGATAACCTCATCATCCAGCCGCCGCCCGCGCTCAGCGCGAGCGTCGTGGTGGGCGGCCTGCACTTGCCGGTCTACCGCATCTTCATGGTCGCGCTCGCCTGCGCGATCGGGCTCGCGCTCTGGTTCGCGATGGAGCGCACGCGCATCGGCGCCATCGTGCGGGCCACGGTGGACGACGCGGAGATGGCGCGCGGCATCGGCATCGATACCTCGAAGGTCTCGATGTTCATCTTCGCGCTCGGCGCTTTTCTCGCCGCGCTCGGCGGCGTGATCGGCGGCGCCTTCCTCGGCATCTATCCGGGACTCGACTTCGAGGTGCTGCCGGTCGCCTTTGCGGTGGTCATCATCGGCGGCATGGGCTCGCTCGCCGGCGCGGCGATCGGCAGCATGCTGGTCGGCCTCGCCGACAACTTCGGCAAGGCGCTTTTTCCCGAGATCGCCTACTTCAGCCTGTACGCGCCGATGGTTCTCATCCTCGCCATGAAGCCCACCGGGCTCCTGGGGCGCGAATGAAAAGGATCTGGATTCTGCTCTCGGTGCTGGCGCTGGCGGCCGCCGTTGCGCCATTCACCGGTCCGTTCGTCATCCTGCTCCTCGCGCAGATCCTGGTGCTCGGCATCATCGCGATGAGCGTCGATCTCCTCCTCGGCTACACCGGCCTGCCCTCGCTCGGCCAGGCCGCGTATCTCGGCGTTGGCGCCTACCTCACCGCTATCCTCGCCACGAAGTTCGGCTTCGGGCTCGGATGGGATTTCTGGCTCGTGGTGCTGATGGGCATGGCGGCCGGCGCAGCGACCGCGGGCTTTTTCGGCCTCTTCGCCATCCGCGCGAGCGGCGTCTACTTTCTCATGATCACGCTCGCGCTCGGCATGTGCGTGTGGGGCCTCGCGTATCGCTGGAACTCGGTCACCGGCGGCGACAACGGCATCAACATGCGCGGCCGGCCGAAGTTCGGCATCGAGCTCGCGAACGACCTCACCTTCTTCTACGTGGTGCTCGGCCTGTTCATCGCCTCTTTTTTCGCCCTGCACCTGCTCGTGAGCTCGCCGTTCGGCAAGAGCCTGGTCGGCATCCGCGAGCGCGAGCTGCGCATGCGCATCCTCGGCTACAACACGTGGCTTCATAAATACATCGCGTTCGTGATCGCGGGCGGCTTCGGCGGGCTGGCCGGGGTGCTGTGGGCGCATCTCAACGGCATCGTGAGCCCGGTGGATGTGCTTCTTCCCGCATCGGTCGACGCGCTGCTCATGGTGGTGCTCGGCGGTCCCGGCACACTGGTCGGCGGGCTGATCGGGGCCACCGTGGTGGTGTTCCTGCGCGAGTACCTCGCCACCATGGTGCAGTGGTGGCAGTACGTGCTCGGCGCGGTCTACGTGCTCACCATTCTGTACCTGCCCGGCGGAATAATGGGTTTATTCAAAGGAGGAAAGGCATGAAGCGCATCGCGGTACTCATCGCTGGCCTGGCGGCGGCCAGCCCCGGCATTTCGCAGGAGTTGAAGATCGGTTTCCTTGCGCCGATGACCGGGATCTTCGCCCAGATCGGCAAGGACATGGAGAACGGCTTCCAGATGTACATCGACGAGCAGAAGGGCAACTTCGCCGGCGCGAAAGTCACCTTCATCGTCGAGGACGAGGAAGGCAAGCCCCCGGTCGGCGTGCGCAAGGCCGAGAAGCTCGCGCGCCAGGACAACGTGCACCTCCTCGTCGGTGGGCTGCTCGCGTCGACCGGCTACGCGATCGCGCCGGTGTCGAACCGCGTGAAGACCGTGTACGTGCTCTCGATCGCGGCGGCCGACGATCTAACGCAGCGCGACCTCAAGCAGTATCCGTACATCGTGCGCACGAGCTGGACGAGCTCGCAGCCGCACCACCCGCTCGGCAAATGGGCGTGCGAGAACGGCTTCAAGACCGTGTCAGCGATCGCCGCCGATTACGCCTTCGGCCACGAGGTGCTCGGCGGCTTCCAGAAGGCCTTCGAGGACTGCGGCGGCAAGGTGATCCAGAAGATCTGGCCGCCGCTCGGCACCAAGGACTTCGGCCCGTACATCCCGACCATCAAGCGCGACGCCGACGCCATCTTCTCGCTCATGGTCGGGCCGATGGCGCTGCAGTTCCCGAAGCAGCTGCAGGAGGCGGGCATCAAGAAGCCGGTGATCGGCGGCGGCACGAGCTACGACGAGTTCGTCCTGCCCTCGATGGGCGACGAGGTGCTCGGCCACGTCTCGGCTCTGCAGTACAGCGCCGCGCTCGACACGCCGAAGAACCGCGAGTTCGTGCGCCGCTATCGCGAGAAGTACGGCAAGGTGCCGTCGTACTACTCGGAGTCGAACTACACCACCGCGCAGATGATCCATGAGGTGATGAAGCAGACCAAGGGCAAGTGGCCCGGGCCGGAGAAGTTCATCCAGATGATCACGCAGCTCAAGCTCGACACGCCGCGCGGCCCGGTGCGCTTCGACGACATGCGCAACCCCATCCAGAACATTTACATCAAGAAGGTCGAGAAGAAGAAGCTGCACGGCTACGACAAGGACGAGCTCTGGAACACGGTGATCCAGACCTATCCGGACGTGAGCCAGTTCTTCACCTACAAGAAGGAAGAGTTCCTGAAGCAGCCGGTCTACAGCCGCGACTTCCCGCCCTGCAAGCACTGCAACTAAAAGGGCTGTCGAAAAACTTCGGGGGCCTCGCGGCGGTGCGCGAGGTCACCCTCGAAGTTTCGCCGGGCGAGCGCAAGGCCATCATCGGCCCGAACGGCGCCGGCAAGACCACGCTCTTCAACCTCATCACCGGCGTTTTTCCGCCGTCCTCCGGCGAGATCATCCTCTTTGGCAAGGAAGTCACCCGCTGGCCGCCGCACAAGCGCACCGCGCTCGGCATGGCGCGCACGTTCCAGATCACCAGCCTCTTTCCGAAGCTCACCGTGCTCGACAACGTGCTGCTCGCCCTCGCCGGCGTCGGGCGCGCGAAGCTCGTGATGTGGAGACCGTTGTCGTCCTACGAAAAATTCCAGAACCGAGCACGCGAGCTGCTAGACGGCGCAGGTTACTGGGACCGGCGCGACGTCCAAGTGCGCAACCTCTCGCACGGCGAACAGCGTCAGATCGAGGTGCTGCTTGGACTCGCGAGCGATCCGAAGCTCCTTCTGCTCGATGAACCCGCGGCAGGCCTCTCCTCCGGCGAATCGCGCGAGATGGCCGAGTTCCTGAAGCGCCTCGATCCGTCGCTCGCCATTCTTCTCATCGAGCACGACATGGACGTCGTCTTCGACGTGGTGTCGAGCATCTCAGTCCTGCACTTCGGCGCCGTCGTGGAGCAAGGCAGCGCCGCAGCAATCAAGCGAAGCGAGCGGGTGCAGCAGATCTACCTCGGGACCGGCTGAGATGGCAATCCTCTCGGTCGAGGACATCCACACCTACTACGGCGACGCGTACGTCCTGCAGGGACTCTCGCTCGAGCTCGGCGAGGGACAGATCGTCGGGCTCCTGGGGCGAAACGGCGTCGGCAAGACCACGCTGGTGAACTCGGTGGTCGGCTTCAATCGCCCGCGGCGCGGCAGGATCGTGTTCAAGGGCGCGGACATCACCGGCGTTTCCTCCTTTGAGACCGTGCGCCGCGGCATGGGGCTGGTGCCGCAGGGCCGGCGTGTGTTCGCTTCGCTTACTGTCGAGGAGAACCTGAAGGTCGCCCAAGCCGCTAACGGGGGCGGCTGGACGCTGAGGCGCGTCTACGAGCTA
>JAICPQ010000252.1 GCA_025929745.1 Burkholderiales bacterium
CCACCAGCCCTCGGGCGTCTCGTCCTTGAGCGGATCGAGATACTCCGGCTCGCCGGCGAGCAGGTTGAAAACCACGACGTTCTTAAAAAGCCCGCGCGTATTGCCTTCGCGCACGAACTTCTGCAGATCGGCCGCGAAGAGCGAGCTGAAGATGGCATCGGGCTTCGCCTCGGCGAGCGCCTGCACGACGGCGCCCGCATCGATCTTGTTAAGGGGTGCGGACTGCTCGGCCACGAACTCCACCCCTGGCTGCGCCTGCGAAAGCAGCCTCTTGAAGGACGCGGTCGCCGACTGCCCGTACTCATAGTTCGGATACACAATGGCCCAGCGCTGCTTTTTGAGCTTCGCCGCTTCAGGCACGAGCATCGCGGTCTGCATGTAAGTCGACGGCCGCAACCGGAAGGTGTAGCGGTTGCCGTTCTCCCAGACGATCTTGTCGGTGAGCGGCTCGGATGCGACGAAGAGAATGCGGCGCTGCTGGGCCAGGTTCGCCACCGCGAGGCCGACGTTCGAGGCAAACGTACCCATGAGCACGTTTACGCGCTCGCGCGCGATGAGCTCCTCCGCCACGCGCACCGCGTCGCCCGGCGTGCCGCCGTCGTCGCGCGTCACGAGTTGAAGCTTGACGCCCCCGGCGCGGTTCACCTCTTCCACGGCGAGCTCCATGCCTTTCTTGTAGGGTTCGAGGAACGCCGGGAAAACCTTGTAGCTATTGAGCTCGCCAATCTTGACGCTTTGCGCGGCCGCGGCGAGCGGCGCGAAAAGCAGCAAAAACAGAAGCTTGCTATTCATGATTCATCCTTCACCTTAGCTCCACGATCGGGCCGGACCTTGTCCGTCCCGCCCGGAAATGCGCGCCAGAACTCCTTGCGCACGAGGCTCACAATGGTCGCGCTCTTGTTGAGCCCGTGATAGCGCGCCACGACCTCGAGCATCTCGAGATCGCGCGGCGTCGCCGAGAACGTGCTGACTTTGACCTTGGTCTTCGTCATATACAAATCTTATATAAGACTTGTATATCGCCGTCAAGCAGCCTTTCTCGCCGCGGGCGGCGGCAGGAGGCTCAGGCAGCGGTCGATCCAGAGCGCCGTGAGCTTCTCCTGCACCCCGTTCTGAGCGAGGCGCTGGGAGAGCGCGGCGAAGTCCACCTGATCGAGCGGCTGGTCCTGGTTGAAGCAGGAGAACACGTAGGTCGTCTTGCCCGTCGCGGGATCGACGTGCGGCTGCAGGCATTGCGCGCAGATCTCCTTCATCATGCACTGCATCGGGCTATTGATCGAGCCGATCGCGCTGTGCGAAGGCTTGAGATACGGCTTGAGCGCGGTGTGACGAGCTTGCGCCACCGCGGCCATCATGCGGTCGGAGCCGATGGCGATGATGCGATCGACCTCGGAGAGGGGGATGCGCGTTTCGCCGAGCGCGCCGCTGGCGTAAGCCTGCATCGCCTGGACGATATTGCCGACGAAGGCCTTGTCGTGCGGCCGGCGCGGGGTGAATCCGGGCGCCTCGTCGCAGCACCAAACGACGACATCCGAAGCGGCTTCGATGTCCTCGATGCGGTAACGATCGCCCGCCTTGCGGTAGCCGGCGAAGTACACGACCTTCGAGCCCGCAGCGCGAAGCGCGCGGCCGATGGAGAAGAGCACGGCGTTACCGAGGCCACCGCCCGCGAGCGCCACCGTCTCGCCGTGGGGGATCTCGGTCGGCGTACCGGTCGGTCCCATGAGCACCACCGGCTCGCCGGGCCTGAGATAGGCGAGCAGGTCGGCCGAGCCGCCCATCTCGAGCGCAATCACCGAGATGAGGCCCTTGTCGCGATCGACCCAGGCGCCGGTCAACGCCAGTCCTTCCATGGCGAGCGTCGTCCCCGGTACGCGAAGCGCGAGGATCTCGTAGTTTTGCAGCCGGTAGAACTGGCCCGGCTCGAAGCGTCGCGCGGCAACCGGCGCGCGCAGGATGACTTCCACGATGGTCGGCGTGAGGCGACGTACTTCATGCACCACCGCGCGCAGGTCGCGATTGAGCTTTTTCAGGAATTGGGCGTTGTCCAGCGTGGCGGCGGGAGCGCGGCTGGCCAGAACCTTAGAGACGGTGGAGTAACCCTGCTTTGCGCTCCCCATCGCTTTCACGACGTTGCCGAAGTACGAGGGATGCAGGTCGCCGAAGAAGCTCATGAAGCGCCCGTCCGCGTAGCGGTGGAGCAGCACTTCCGGGTGTTTGGGCTTCGAGGTATGCGGCTCCGGGCGCACCGGCACGCCATTTTCGTCGCAGGCGAGAAAGTATTTGCCGTCGAGCTCGAGCGCGACCCCTTCCTCGCGCGCGAGCACGGTGTTCGGCTGGGTACCGGCAGCGATGAGGACGGACTTCGCCGCGAGCTCGATGCCGTTGGCGAACACGACCGAGCGCGCATGGCCATACTTGTCGACCTCGATGCGTGCCGGTGCGAGGCCCTCGGAGAAGACGATGCCTTCCTCCAGCGCCTTCGCGACCTCTTCGTGATTCAGCGTGTAGGAGGGGCTGTCGACCATGCGACGCCGGTAAGCGATGGTGGCTCCGCCCCATGCTTGCAGCAACGCCAGGCGCTCGGCCGGTTGCGCGGCGCGCAGCGCTTTTGCGTGCACGATGAACTCCTCGGCGATCTCGCCCTCCTCGGCGCTCCAATGCGGCTTCTCGTCGAGCGCTTCGTAGCGCGTGAGGAATTTCTCGACCTGCACCGCGTAGTAGGCGAGCGATTCGGTCGCCGTGTCGATCGCGGTCAACCCGCCGCCGATGACCACGATCGGCAGGCGGATCTGCAGGTTGGCGATCGACTCCCGCTTCGCTGCGCCGGTGAGCTGCAGCGCCATGAGGAAGTCGGACGCCGCACGCACGCCGCGCGCGAAGCCGTTCGGGATGTCAAGCACGGTGGGGCGGCCGGCGCCGGCGCAGAGCGCGATATGGTCGAAACCGTCGGCGAAGGCTTCTTCGATGGTGAGCGTGCCGCCGAAGCGCACGCCGCCGAACATGGCGAATTGCGCGCGCCGCTCGAGAAGGAGGCGGATGATCTTGAGGAAGTTCTTGTCCCAGCGCGCCGTAATGCCGTACTCCGCCACGCCGCCAAACCCGGCCATGACGCGGCTTTCGAGCGGCTCGCGCAGCTCGTGGATGTCGCGGATCGGCCGGAACGGCACGCGGTTGCCATAGGCATCGACGCCGGAGATCTGCGCATCGAGCGGCTCGATCTTCAACCCGTCGATTCCCACTACGGCATGGCCGTCGTTCATGAGGTGGTGCGCCACAGTGAAGCCGGCCGGACCAAGGCCGACCACGAGGACGCGCTTGCCGCTCGGCGCATGCGGGTAAGGCCTGCGCACGTCGAACGGATTCCAGCGTGTGAGGAGCGAATAGATCTCGAAGCCCCACGGCAGCTCGAGCACATCTTTCAGCGTGCGCGTCTCCGCCTGCGGGATGTCCACCGG
>JAICPQ010000015.1 GCA_025929745.1 Burkholderiales bacterium
ACCGCAAGCCCGAGCAGCACGAAGGCGAACTCTCCGCCCTGGGCGAGGAGCAGGATAAAGAGGGGCCGCTCGTTGCGCGGAATGCCGGCGCCGCGCGCGATCAGGGCGAGCACCGTGCCCTTGAGGAGGAAAAGGCCCCCGATCAGGCCGAACACGAGCCAGGGCTGCTTCACGAGCACCGCGAAGTCGGCGCTCATGCCGACCGCGATGAAGAAAAGGCCGAGGAGCAGTCCCTTGAACGGCTCGACCGCGGCTTCGATCTCGTGGCGGTACTCCGACTCGGCGAGGAGCACGGCGCCGAGGAACGCGCCGAGCGCCATGGAGAGCCCGGCTTGCTCGAAGGCGAGCGCGGTCACGAGGACGATGAGAAGCGCGAACGCCGTGAAGATTTCACGCAGCCCGGTGCGCGCGATATGGCGGAACACCGGCCGCGCGAGGAGGTGGCCGCCGCCCAGCGTGAGCACGATGACCGCGGCGGCGAGGGAGAGCTTGGTCCAGGAGAAGCCGCCGCCCGAATCAACCGCGCCGAGGAGCGGCAGGAGGGCGAGCATCGGGATCACGGCGATGTCCTGAAAAAGCAGTACCGCGAACGTGCCCTGTCCGCCCTGCGTGGCGAGCGCCGCGCTCGCCGAGTGGCGCCAGCGCAAGCGCCGTGGAGGAAAGCGAAAGCGCCATTCCGGCAATGAACGCCACGCGCAGGTCGAAGCCGAGCGCCCAGCCGACGAGCGTGATCACGGCGATGGAGCCGAGCAGCTGCGACAGGCCGAGGCCGAGCAGCTTCGCGCGCATGTTCCAGAGCCGCTGCGGCTCGAGCTCCAGGCCGATGAGGAAAAGGAGCATGACCACGCCGAGCTCGGCGAAGGCGCGGATATGGTCCACGGTCTGCACGAGGCCGAACCCCCACGGGCCGATGGCGATGCCGGCGAGGAGATAGCCGGCCACCGAGCCGAGGCGCAATCTGTGAGAAATCATCACGGCGGCCACCGCAGCCGCGAAATACAGACAAGCCTGGACTAAGAAGTCATTGCCATGCGCCACGGCCACAGTATATTTGCAGCAGGGGGATTTCCAAGAATGGACTCTGCCGAAGCAGAGCTCGAGGGAAGCGTCGCGCGCTTGTTCGCGCGCCGCCCCGAACTTTGGCGCTTCACGGTTCGCGACCGCAGCATGCTGCCGGACCACGTCGATCCGACCGTGCTTTCCGGCGAATTCTTCATCTTCGAAATCGGCCTCTCGCCGCGGCGCTCGAGCGAGCATTACAACGAGGTCTACGACGACATCGCGCGCGCCATCACCGCGGCGGTCGCCGCGCGACCCGAGGCTCGCCGGCTTCTTCCCGGCCGCACCTTCGTCCGAGCGCTGCATTAAGAGAGCGCAATAACGAAAAAGCTGCTCATCGGCCTTGCGCTCGCGCTATCGGCGTGCGGCGGCGGAAGCGATAGCAATCAGGACGCCGTGTTGCCTTTCCCCAACTTCCTCTTCAATTTCGGCAACATCGGTAGCAACAGCGATTTCTGGAGCTCGACCGGCTGTGAAGGGCGCAACCTGCGCATCGCCTTCGGCAGCTTCGGCGCTTGTGCGATGCGTGACGACACGGGCTGCAACGAAATGCCGCAGAACTTAGAGAGCGCGGACTGTAATTGGCGCGTCCAGGAGGTCGGGACGGTGGCGATCTCGCACGAGGAAGCCGATATCGACAATGTCGTGTGTCTGCGCTCGATCGCCGAGATCCAGCGCGGCAACAGCAACGACGTCTTCTTCGGCCGCCCAAGCTACGGCTTCGGCCACCTTACGGCAACCGCCTGCGAATTCAGGCGCAGCAACGGGACGATGTAGGGCTAGACCAGCGGCCGCTTGGGCTTTCGCGCGACGACGAAGAAAAGCGAGCCCGCGCCGGCGAGCACGGCGATGACGGTGAAGCCCAGGCGGTAGTCGCCGGTAATGTCGGCGAAGATTCCCGGGATCACCGGGCCGCCGACCTGGCCGACGACGATGATCATGAAGGAGAGGCCGAGGATCATGCCGATCGCGCTCCGGCCGAAGTAGTCGGCGCGGATCGCCTGCATGAACGGCCCGCGCAAACCCCACGCGACGCCGTGCAGGACGGCGAAGGCGACCACCATGGCGAGGTTGACCGCGTAGGCGAGGAGGAGCAGCCCGAGCGCGTGGCCGAGCATGCAGGCCGCTGCGATGAGGCGCTTGCGGTAGCGATCGCCGATCACCCAGCCGAGCAGCACGCCGCCGATCTGGCAGCCCGTGACGAGGCTGATCACGAGCGAGGCGCTGGCCACCGAGTAGCCGAGGCCTTCCTTGAGGTGCGTGATGGCATGCACCGAGACCGCGTGCACGACGAAGAGCGCGAAGCCGTGTCCGAGCGAGATCAGCCAGAAAGCCGAGGTGCGCAGCGCCTCGCGCGCCGTGAAGTCGCGCGTGCCGTCGCTACTTTGTTCTGTTCCCCCGCTCGATGTCCCTTCCGCAGGCGTGCCGTCGACGACTTCGCCGATTTCGCGCGGATTGTTCCGGATGACGAGCGCAAGCGGCAGGCCGACGAGGATCGCGATGATGCCCGAGGCGAGCGCGGTCGGGCGCCAGCCGAAGCTCGTGATCGAGCTGGCGACGAGCGGGACCATGATGCCGCCGAAGGCGAGGCCGAACGACATTGCCGAGAGCGCGCGTGCGCGCTTGCGCTCGAACCAGTGAATGAGCGCGACGTTGAGCGGGAAGAAGCCGCACAGGCTCGAGCCGAGCGCGATGACGATGAAGGCGCCGTAGAACGCGGGCAGCGTCTGCACCTGGGAAAGGATGCACAGGCCCAGGCCGAAAACGAAAATGCCTGCGCGCACGAACACTTTCGGGCCGAAGCGGTCGATCAGCCAGCCGAGCACCGGGCCGAGCAGCGCGACTTCCATCTGTTGAAGCGCGGCCGCGCCGGAGAGCGCGGTTTTGCTCCAGCCCTGCTCGTCAGCGAGCACCGCGAGGTAGGCGCCGAACGCCTGCGTCACGAGCCCCGCCTGCAGGAACTGGAGCCCGACCGCGGCTCCGACCATGTACCAACCGTAAAAGATCTTCTTGTCGGCCAACCCCGACAGCATAAACCGACGCGCGCGCCCTTTCGGGTCCGTTACTTGCGGCAGCGCGGAGCATGAAACCCGCACAACTCGGCACGCTCAATAGCGATCTCGCGCCGATCGAAGAGGACCTCGCTGCCCGTATCGAAGCCATATTCGACCGCTGTCCGCAGCTGTTCGGATTCACCGTGCAGGACTCCTCCGCGCTGCCGGAGGAGCTGCGCGCCATCGCGCTCGAGCGCGAGCTCGTCGTGAGCGACATCGGCGTCTACCCCTACCTGAACGCCGACCAGTGCGAACAGATTTACAACGAGATCGCGGTCGCGCTGCTCGATTTCATGTTCGAGCGGCCCGCGGCGAAGGACGTGCTGCGCGGGCGGACTTTCGTCCGCACGCTGCACTGATTCAACTTAGCGAAACACAAGCCTCGTCGTATTTGCCCGCGCCCATGGTCCCGGGCGCGAAGATTTCGCGCTCCGCGATCCACTTGAAGGAGTCCTCGAAGACCTCGCGCGTGTAGGGCTCGAACACGATGCGCTCGCCCGGCCCCCAGCGCCGAGTGTCGATTTCGCTGCGGAAGCGCTGCGGGAATTCTTTCGCGTAGTGGTGCGTATAGAGCTCGGGCCTGAGATCGATGTCGCGCTGCGCGCGGCGCAGCGCGCGGAAATACTTGCGCACGTCTTCGGGGTCCGGATCGCCGGTGATCATGGAGGCCATCATGAACGTCGTGTCGATGACCTTGCGGAAACCGAGCTGCTCGGCGAAGTAGTAGGGACCGCTGAAGAGCGCGGCGGCCGGGACCTTGCGATCGATGAGTTTCTCCATGCGGCCGAAGAGAATTCCGTCGGCGAAGGAGAGCTTGATCTCGTTGCGCGGCAGGTACTGCTCGAGCGCCTGGATCGTCGAATAATGGCTGCCCGACTGGTGGCCCACCGAGATCGGCACGTTGCGCAGATCCTGGGGCGTGCGAATCGGTGATTCGGGCGGCACGAATACGCCGCCGGGCGAAATCGAATAAGCGTCCGCATACATTTTGCCGCGGCCCTGCGAAGCGGCAACGTTGACCGTCCAGTGGCACGCGCAGCTCACGTTCGTGTCGCGGCCCTGCTCGAAGCTCGTCATCGCGCCCACGCGATCGGGCGTCGCGTGTGTCTTGAACACCTCGCGAAATTCGTAGTCGAGGCCCTCGTCGCGGAAATAACCCTTCTCCTCGGCGACCCATTCGTGCAGGCGGAAGTGGGGCGTAATGACAAACCTGGCCATGACAACGTCCTCCTTAGGAAGCGCCTGATAATAGACCGCCCGGGCCCCCTGGCGCGAAGGCGCGTGCAAAGAACCGGGTATAGCTTTAGAGGCATGAAAACCGAGCGCCATCTGCAGCAGCAGCTGGAATCGCTCTTCGCTCGCTGCCCCGACCTGTGGGGATTCTCCGTGCGGGAGGAAGCTCAGGAGCTCTACGTGAGCGACATCGGCATCTCGCCGCGCTTGTCCGCCGAGCAGTACGGCGAGATCTACGAGGACATCGCCGAGACCATCGGTGAGCTCCTCGAGGAGGAGCCGCAAGCGGGGGAGTGGCTCAAAGGCCGCACCTTCGCGCGCACGCTGCACTGATTTATCCCGCTGTCTAGGGGTCCGGATGTAGTTGTTTCAGGGATTCCCCGATTGGCCTTTTCACTACAGGCCTTTAGGGTGGAACCCCATGAAGATCAGCAACATCCACCAGTACGAAAGCCTGCTCGGCAAGCTCGAAGCCGACGTCCACGCGAAGATCCGGTCCCTGTTCGCGCGCTGCCCGACCCTGCACGGCTTCGCCGTCCAGACCCGCGCCACGCTGCCCAAGGACGTAGACCAGAACCGCATTCCCGACGCCGATCTTTTCGTCACCGACATCGGCATCTACCCGAAGATCGACTCTCAGTACGACGCAATTCACGACGAGATCACGCTCGCAATCTCGGACCTCGTGCACGACGAGCCGCACGCGTACGACTACCTGCGCGGCAAGACTTTCGCGCGGTCGCTGCACTGATTCACCGCTAATTTTCGATCAAGGGTAGCGGTACACCACGATCTTGTCGGCGCCCGACTCGGGCGTCCACACCTCGCCCTTGCGGCCGTGGATCTGGCGTACGTTCGGCCGCGCGCTAGACGAGCGAAACGTGTCCCACTTCTCGGTCGTCGGATCAAAGCGCAGCATGGCCTGCGCGCTCCACTCGGAGACCCATACCTTGTCGGTATCGTCGACGTAAACCGCGTAGACGTGCGGCTGGTTTCCCGGCGCCGCCCAGGCCGACCACTTTCCGGCCTTCGGCTCGAAGCGACTCAGGTTGCCCGAGTTCCACTCGGCGACCCAAAGATTGCCCTGGGAATCGGACCACACCCGGCGCGCGCCCTGGCGTTTGGTGGGCGGCTCGATCACAGTAGTAGTGTCGTCGGCGTTGATCTTGCCGATGAACGATCCTGCGAGCGAGGCGTAATACACCGTGCCGTCGGGCGTCGCGTGGATGCCGTACGGTCCGCGCCCGCGCGGCGCGTCGAACACCTTCATCTCCCCAGTCTTCGGATGCAGACGGCCGTAGACGCCGCTTTGGCCGGTGAACCAGTGCATGCCCTTCGCGTCGAAGATCGCGGTATTGAGGTTGGCATAGCCGCTGCCCTCGGGAAGCGGCCAGACCTTCACGGCGCGCGTCTTCGGGTCGACGCGCACGATTGCGTTCTGGCCGCCGTCGGTGAGCCACGGCGCGCCCTCGCCATCGGCGATCACGCCATGCGGCGCCGAGCCGCGGCCGAGCGGCACGAAGTCGATGCGCCCTGTTTTCGGGTCGAGGATGCCCAAATTGCCGCTGCCTTGCGCCGAGATCCAGACCGGCCCATCCGGCGCGGCGTCGGCCCAGACGTCGTGCACCCGGTGCCCCGGCGGCACCTTGTATTCCTGCACCGTGACCTGCGCGAACGCAGGCGCTGCGGCGACGAAGAAAAGCCATAAGGCGCTTCTCATGACTTGGCGATCTCCTTTTTCGGATCGATGAACGGCATTGGCACGATGACGGCGCTGCGCACGCCGTCGGGCGCGTCCACTTCCAGCCTTTTCTCCGCGGTCCTTTCCGCGGGCAGCATCGCGTAGCCGATATTCTTCTTCAGCCGCGGCGAGTGTACGCACGACGTGATGAACCCTCCACCGCGGATCGGGTAGCGCGTGAAGTTCAAATCCATTTTCGTCCCGCTGATCTCGACCCCAACCAGTTTCTTTTTCGGTCCCTCACGCGAGATGCGCCGGAGCGCTTCGCGCCCGACGAAGTCGGCTGGCTTGTCGAGGTTCACCAAACGCTCCAAGCCGAGCTCGTAGGGGCTGTTGTCGAGCGTCATGTCGATGCCGTAGTTGAGGATGCCGGCCTCGATGCGCCGGATGTCCGAAGGACCGGTGGGCGCGATGTTGTAGCGCCGGCCCGCCTCGAGCACGCGGTTCCAGAGATCGACGCCGCGCGCCGGGTCGAGAAGATAGAGCTCGTAGCCGAGCTCGCCGGTCCAGCCGGTGCGCGTGACCATCACAGGAATGCCTTCTAGCTTCGCTTCGAAGAAATGGTAATAGCCGAGGCTCGAGACGCGGTCGCCGAAAAGGTCGGAAACGAGCTCGCGCGACTTCGGCCCCTGCACCTGCAGGGGCGCGACGTCGAGCTCGCGCAGCTCGACCCGCAGGCCGCTGCCGCGCGCCACGCCCTTCGCCCACAGAAGGACATCGCTGTCCGCGCACGCGAGCCAGAAGCGGTTCTCCTCGATGCGCAGGAGCACCGGGTCGTTGACGATTCCACCCGCCTCGTCGGTGATCAATACATACCGGCCTTCGCCGACGCGGCACTTGGAAAGATCGCGCGGCGTCAGGAGCTCGGCGAATTTCGCGCCGTCCGCGCCGGCGATCTCGACGTTACGCTCGACCGACACGTCCCATAGCGTGACCTCGGCGAGCAGCCGCTCGTACTCCGCCTCGAAACTGTCGTAACGGATGGGCAGCAGCATGTGGTTGTAGACGGTGTAGCCGCGGCAGCCGGCGCGCTGCGTGGCCTGGAAGTACGGCGAGCGCTTGAGGCGGGCGCCACGTTGGATCAAGGCGGGATCGAATATCATCGGGGCATGAAACTCCATGAGAACTTCATTAACGGAGCATGGGCGGGGGCACGCGAGCGCTCGCCAAATATTAACCCCTCGAATCTCGCCGATGTCGTAGGCGAGTTCGCGCGCGCCGATGAGGTGCAGGCGCGCGGCGCGATCGCGGCTGCGCGCGCGGCTTTTCCGGCCTGGTCGCGCGGACCGGTGCAGGCGCGCGCCGACATGCTGGACAAGATCGGCAATGAAATTCTGGCGCGCAAGGACGAGCTCGGCACGCTGCTCGCGCGCGAGGAGGGCAAGACCAAGCCCGAGGCGGTCGGCGAGGCGACGCGGGCGGGATACCTCTTCAAGTTCTTCGGCGCCGAAGTGGTGCGGCAGGCGGGCGAGGTGCTGTCCTCGGTGCGCCCCGGCATCAAGGTCGAGATCACGCGCGAGCCGGTCGGCGTGGTGGGCATCATTACGCCCTGGAACTTTCCGCTCGCCATTCCGGCGTGGAAGATCGCGCCGGCGCTCGCGTACGGCAACTGCGTCGTGTTCAAGCCGGCCGACCTGGTTCCCGGCTGCGCCTGGGCGCTCACCGAAATCATCGCCAAAGCCGGCATCCCCGCCGGCGTGTTCAACCTCGTCATGGGGCGCGGCTCGGTCCTCGGCGAGCTGCTCTCGAGCGATCCGAACGTCGACGCCGTCAGCTTCACCGGCTCGCAGGCCGTCGGCAAACGCGTCGCCGAACGCTGCGCCGCGCGGCTCGCGAAAGTGCAGCTCGAGATGGGTGGCAAGAATCCGCAAGTCGTGCTGGACGACGCCGATCTCGACACCGCGGTCAACATCTCGCTGCAGAGCGCGTTTTTCTCCACTGGGCAGCGCTGCACAGCCTCGAGCCGCCTGATCGTCACCGATGGTATTCACGAGCGCTTTGTTTCGGCGTTGACGGCGAAGATGAAAGCACTGAAGGTCGATGATGCGCTCAAGGAAGGCACCGATATCGGTCCGGTCGTCGACGAGCGCCAGCTCGAGCAGGATCTCAAGTACATCGAGCTTGGCCGCAAGGAAGGCGCGCGGCTCGCGCAGGGCGGGAGTCGGCTGGAGCGCGAGAAGCAGGGCTATTACCTCGAGCCCGCGCTGTTCGTCGACACCACGCCGACCATGACGATCAACCGCGAGGAAATCTTCGGCCCGGTCGCCTCGGTGATTCGTGTGAAGAACTACGACGAGGCGCTCGCGGTGGCGAACGACACGCCCTTCGGGCTTTCGTCGGGCATCGCCACCACGTCGCTCAAGTACGCCGAGCACTTCAAGCGCAATTCCGCGGCGGGCATGGTCATGGTGAACCTGCCGACCGCGGGCGTGGACTACCACGTGCCGTTCGGCGGGCGCAAGAGCTCGAGCTACGGGCCGCGCGAGCAGGGACGCTACGCGGTCGAGTTCTACACCACGGTGAAGACGAGCTACATCAATCCCTGATGCTCGATCTCGCGCTGCATGTCGGGAAGTACGACATCCAGAAGCTTCTCGGCAAAGGCGCAACCGGCTCGGTCTACCTCGCGCGCGATACCTTCACGGGCAGGGAGGTTGCGCTGAAGACGATCGAGCCCGAGGTCTTCCGCGATCCCCAGTTCGGCCCGGTCTACCGCTCGCAGTTTCTGAACGAAGCCTCGCTCGCCGGAAAGCTGCGCCATCCGCACATCGTCGCCATCCTCGACGCAGTGGTCGGCGAGGACTCCGGGCACATCGCCATGGAATACGTGGCGGGCGGCGACCTTTCCCAGCATTGCAGGCGCGAGCACCTCCTGCCGGTTCCCGACGTGCTGCAGATCGGCTTCAAGTGCTGCGGCGCGCTCGACTACGCGGCCAAGGAAGGCATCGTCCACCGCGATATCAAGCCGGCGAACATCATGCTGGCCGGCGCTACCGAGGTGAAGATCGCCGACTTCGGTGCGGCGGTGCTGAAAAGAAGCCAGGTCGTGCAGACGGCGGCGCTCGGCTCGCCCTCCTACATGTCGCCCGAGCACATCGAAGGCCGCAAGGACCTCACCTTCCATAGCGACATGTATTCGCTCGGCGTCGTGCTCTACGAGCTGCTCACCGGACGCAAGCCCTTCACTGGTTCGAACCTCGAGGAGCTCATCAGCCGGATCCGCAAGCACGAGGCGGTTCCGCCTTCGGCGGTGCGCGCGGAGCTGCCGAAGGAGCTCGACGCGGTGGTGCTGCGCGCGCTGAAGAAGCAACCGCTGCAGCGCTACCCAAGCTGGTCGGACTTCGCGCTCGAGCTCTCCAAAGTCGGCGAGCTCGTGCTGCCACCGGGCGCGATTCCGGACAGCGAGAAGTATGTGACGCTGAAGAAGGTGGCGATGCTCGCCACCCTCGCCGATTCGGAGTGGTGGGAGCTCGCGCGCGCGGCGCGCTGGCGGCGCGTGCCGAAGGGCGAGCGCGTGGTGAACGAAGGCGAGCGCGGCCGCAGCTTTTTTTTCCTCGCGCGCGGCGAGTCAAAGGTCACCCTCAAGAGCCGGCTGTTGAACATGGTGAACGCCGGCGAATGCTTCGGCGAGATGGCCTACATCGCGGGCGGCGAGCACCCGCGCCACGCCACCGTGGAGGCAGTGACCGAGCTTCTCGTCGCCGAATTCGAGCCCGAGCGCCTGGAGCGGATGAGCCTCGGCGCGCAGCTGCAGCTGACACGCGCGCTCGTACGCAACGTGAGCGACCGCCTTGCCCTCGCCAACACCCGCATCCACCGCTAAAACTGTCGTTCAGGCCCCTCCCTGGCTTTTGCGGCTGCTGACGCCGCTGTTCGCGCGCCACATTGCGCGCGATCTCACTGTCCGGCATCCGAACCTCGCTCCCGAGGAGATCGGCGCGCTCATGCGCGCAGACCTTGGCCCCGCGGCGAGCGCGGATCATCTGCGGCTCGTCGACGCGGTCGTCGCGCGCGTGCCGGCCGAAGTCGAGCATGAACCGGACAAACCGGTCTCGGCCTGGGTGCTCGTCGCGGCCAATCTCGTGCCGCTCGCCGGCGTGCTGTGGTGGGACTGGAGCGTGTTTGCGCTGCTTGTGCTCTTCTGGATGGAGAACGTGGTCATCGGCCTGCTCTTCGCGCTGCGCATGCTGTGCGCGGATCCGAGCGATCCGGCGCTCTGGCTCGGGAAGCTTTTCATGATCCCGTTCTTCTGCGTGCACTACGGCATGTTCACTGCCGTGCACGGCATGTTCGTGTTCATGCTCTTCGGCGGCGATAAAGCCGCGCAGAAGCTCGACCTCGCCGAGCCCGCGCTGCGCGCGGCGGAGCG
Source organism: Burkholderiales bacterium (assembly GCA_025929745.1). GTDB lineage: Bacteria > Pseudomonadota > Gammaproteobacteria > Burkholderiales > SG8-39 > SCGC-AG-212-J23. The sequence goes on from JAICPQ010000015.1 coordinate 10,457, forward strand.
TTACGACCTTTGGCTGCCGATCGGCGTGCTGGTCGCAAGCCATGCGTTCTCGTTCTTGTGGAACTATCTCTACCGCGGCGAGTTTCGCCGCGCCCAGCTCTCCCGGCTGATGGCGAAGCCCTACGGCCGCGTGATGGTGCTGCATGTCGCCATCATCCTTGGCGGCTTCGGCGCCGCGCTGCTCGGCTCGCCAGTGTGGGCGCTCGTGCTGCTCGTCGTCTTGAAAACCGGGCTTGACTACCGGGCGCACCTGAAAGAACACTCCGCGTCATGAGAAAAATCGTCGCCCTGGCTCTTTTCTGCATGTCTGCGGCCGCTCTTGGCCAGTCCTATCCGAACAAACCGGTGCGCCTCGTCGTCGGCTTCGCGCCGGGCGGCGCGGCCGATTTCGTAGCGCGCGCGTTCCAGGAGGGACTCGGCAAAGCCCTCGGTCAGCCGATCGTGGTCGAGAACCGGCCGGGCGCCGGCTCGAGCATCGCCGCCGAGCACGTCGCGAAGTCCGCGCCCGACGGCTACAGCGTGCTGATCGCGAGCCCGTCGAGCATCCTCGTCAATCCTCTGATCAGTCCCAAGGCCGGCTTTCAGCCCCTCAAGGATCTCGTGCCGGTGAGCAAGGTGAGCTCCTCGCCGCTCATCCTCGCGGTCAATCCGGGCGTCAGCGTCTCCAGCGTGAAGGACCTTATCGCGCACGCGAAGAAGAACCCCGGAAAGCTCAACTACGCGACCTCGGGCAATGGCTCGGCGCCGCACATGGCCGCGGTGCTTTTCCTTCGCCTCGCGCAGGTCGACATGGTGCACGTGCCCTTCAAAGGCGGCGCGCCGGCGGTGCAATCGGTGCTCGCCGGCGATACGCAGCTCGCCTTCGCGACTCCGCCGTCGGTGCTGCCGCTCGTGCAGGCGGGAAGGCTGCGCGCGCTCGCAACGACGAGCCGCAACGCGACGCCGCTGATTCCCGGCGTGCCGGGGATGGCAGAAGCCGGAGTGCCCGACTACGAGATCGGTTTCTGGTACGGATTTTTCGTGCCGGCCGGAACGCCGAACGAAGTGGTGCGCAAGCTCTTTGACGCGACCGCGCAGGTGCTCAGGGCGCCCGACACCGCGAAAATCCTCGCGCGCGAAGGAACCGAGACTGCGAGCTCGCAGTCGCCCGAGGAATTCGCGAAGTTCCTCGCCGAGGACGCGAAGCTGTGGGCCCGCCTCGTCAAGGAGTCGGGTGCGAAGGCGGAGTAAGCGCTAAAGCTTGCTGCCGAGGACCGTGTCCATGTTGCCGCCGGTCTTCATGCAGGTGGCGAACAGGTCTTCGGCGAATTTCTGGCTCGAATCGTTCTGGCTGCGATAGGCGGCGTCGAGGATGTCCTTCATGAGCTCCTTGCCGCGGGCGGATTCCGACACATCGTAGATGCGCGCCATGATCGAGGTGGCCTGCGGCCGCTGGATCTCCTCCTGCGCAAGCGAGCGCGCGACGATGGCCATGTCGGCGGCGATGCCGCATTCCATGGCGCTTTCCGCTTTGGGTGCCGCAAGCGCGGACGCGGCAAATACTGCGAACAAGGCTGCCAACAGCGATTTCATACTACCTGTCTCCGGGAGATGGGACACCCCGGATCGGGGTGTCCCTTGAAGAAACGAGCTATTGCTTCTGGCCCGGCTTGTCGCCCACGCCGCTCGTGCTCGAGCCCGATTGCGTGCCGCCTGGGCCCACCGAGCCGCCCATGCCGCCGGTCGTGCTGGAGCCGGCACCGCTAGTCACACCCGAGGGGCTGCCGCTCGCTGCGCTGCCCATCGCATTGAACTCGCTCTGCGAAATGCGCCCGTCGTTGTCCTTGTCGAGCTCGCTGAAGCGGTTGTCCCAAGGGACGTCGCGCGCTTCTTCGCGCGAAATGTAGCCGTCGTTGTTGCGGTCGAGGCTGCTGAAGCTGCCGCTTGAGCCGGCCGCGCTCGTCTCGGACTTCGGCGTATTCGCTGGACGGTCCGCCGCGTTCGTGCCGCTGCTCACCGGTGCGCCAGAGGACGCGCCCGCGCCGGCCGTGGAAGGTGCCGGGGTTACGGGTGCGGGGGCAGTCGTCGTGGTGGAGCTGGAGGTGGAACCCGCCGAGCTGGCGGGCCGTTCCTGGCTCGCCGAGGTCGCCGGTGGGGCCGCCGGATTCGAGTCTTTCGGGTCGGTCGTAGTCTTGCCGGGGGATTGCGCGAGCACCGGCGCGGCGAAAGCGAGGGCGATCGCGAGGGTCATCGTCTTCAGGTTCATGCGGATCTCCATGAAGTAAAAGGAAAGCTCCTGGCACTCGCCAGTAAGGCCTTTCTCACGCAATCTGCGTGCCGGTAATCCGGTAGGATTGCCGCCTTTCGAAATGGATCTGGGCATTCAGGGGCGCACCGCGCTCGTCACAGGCGCGAGCATGGGAATCGGCCGCGGCATCGCCACCGCCCTGGCGCGCGAGGGAGTCCGCCTGGCGGTCGTGGCCCGCCGCCGCAACCTGCTGGAAGAATTGCAGGACGAGCTGAAAACGAAGCTCGTCATCATCGAGTTCGATTTTCTGAAACCCGCCGCGCCCGAAGCGATCGCCAAGGCGGCGCTCGAGGGCCTGGGCTCGATCGACATCCTCGTCAACAACGCGGGCGGCAGCCGCCGCTTCACCCTCGACTCCACAGAAGAGCAGTGGGAAGAGGCGATCACGCTCAACTTCACGCGCCAGCGCCAGCTCACGCACCGGCTCCTGCCCCAGATGATGGCGCGCAGGTGGGGCCGCATCGTCAATATCACCGGCAAGTCCGAGCCGGAGGGCTTGAACGGCGCGTTCGCCGCCAAGGCGGCGATGCACTCCTGGGCGAAGGGCCTTTCGCGCGAGGTCGGCAAGCACGGCATCACGGTGAACTGCATCCCGCCCGGACGCATCATGAGCGAGCAGATCCTGCGCAACTACCCGCCCGAATACCGCAAGAAGCAAAGCGACGAAGAGATCCCGGTCGGCGAGTACGGCCAGCCCGCGGACATTGCGAACCTCGTGTGCTTCCTGGTGTCGCCGCTCGCTCGCTACATTACCGGCGCGGTGATTCCCGTCGATGGCGGCTTAAGGAGGTATCAGTTTTGAGAATCGTGGCGTTCATCGCTGCGCTCGCTGCGCTTCCCGCGCTCGCGCAGACCTATCCGACGAAACCGGTCCGCCTCGTGGTGCCGTTCGCCCCGGGCGGCTCGAGCACGATCGTCGCGCGCAGCGTGGCAACCGAGATGGAAAAGGCGCTCGGCCAATCGATCGTCATCGAGAACAAGGGTGGAGGTGGCGGCAACCCGGCGATGCAGGACGTCGCGCGCGCCGATCCGGACGGCTACACGCTTCTCATCACGCACATCGGCAGCCTCGCGCTCAACCCGTTTCTCTACACGAACCTGCCGTTCGACGTGAACCGCGACTTCGTGCATATCTCGCTGCTCGCCAAGGTGCCGAACATCTTCGTCGTGCACGAGAGCGTGCCCGCGAAGGACGCGCGCGAGTTCGTCGCCCTCGCGAAGAAGGAGCCGGGCAAGTTCTATTACGGTTCGGCCGGCAACGGCAGCGCCGGCCACCTCGCCATGGAGTACTTCAAGCTCGTGGCCGGCATCGAGCTGCAGCACGTTCCGTACAAGGGCACGGGCCCGAATCTCGTCGACCTCGTTGCGGGACGCACGCACGCCACGTCGGCCGGCACACCGCCGCTCATGCCGCACGTGAAAGCCGGCAAGCTGCGCGTCATCGGCGTCGGCTCGCCCAAGCGCCTGCCCTCGCTGCCGGAATCGCCGACCATCGCCGAGCAGGGCTTCGCGGGATTCGAGACTTCGCAGTGGTACGGGCTGTCGGCGCCCGCGAAGACGCCGGCCGCGGTGATCAAGCGCCTGGCCGACGAGGCAGCCAGGGCCGCGCGGAGCCCGCCCGTCGTCGAGCGCTACAAGGCCGACGATGCCGAGGCCGTCGGCTCCACGCCGCAGGAATACACCGATTTCATCGCCAAGGAACAGGCTCGCTGGAAGGACGTGATCCAGCGCGCCAACATCAAGATCGATTGATGAGTTACGACGTCATCGTCGTCGGCGGCGGCAACGCCGCGCTGTGCGCGGCACTGTCGGCGTCTGAAACCGAAACGAAAGTCTTGGTTCTCGAGCGCGCGCCGGAGGAGGAATCCGGCGGCAACTCGCGCTTCACGGCCGGCCTTTTCCGCCTGGTGTACACCGGCCCCGAAGACCTCAAGACGCTGATTCCCGACCTTTCGGCCGCCGAGATCGCCAACACCGACTTCGGCACGTACACCGAAGAGCAGTTCCTCGACGACATGGCGCGCCTCACCGAGTACCGCTGCGATCCGGACCTCACCGAGATCCTGGTGAAGCAGAGTCTTGCCACCGCGCAGTGGATGCGAAAGCGCGGCGTGCGCTTCACCGCCGCGTGGGGACGGCAGGCGTTCAAGATCGGCGGCAAGTTCAAATTCTGGGGCGGCCTCACGGTGGAGGCGGTCGGCGGCGGGCCTGGGCTGGTCGAGGCCGAGACACAGCTCGCGCGCAAGGCCGGAATCGAAATCTGGTACGGCGCGCGCGCCGTGTCTCTTCTTGCGGACGACGACGGCGTGCATGGCGTCGTCGTGAAGCACCAAGGAAAAACGAAGGAGCTGAAATCAAGAGCGGTCGTGCTCGCGGCCGGCGGCTTCCAGGCGAACACCGAGTGGCGCACGCGCTACATGGGACCGGGCTGGGAGCTCGCCAAAGTGCGTGGCACGCGCTTCAACACCGGCGACGCGATCCGCATGGCGCTCGACGTCGGCGCGGCGGCGCACGGAAACTGGTCGGGCTGCCACGCGGTGGCGTGGGATCGAAACGCCCCGGAGACGGGCGACCTCGCCGTCGGCGACGGCTTCCAGAAGCACTCCTACCCCTGGGGCGTGTACATCAACGCCGAGGGCAAGCGCTTCGTCGACGAGGGTGCGGATTTCCGCAACTACACGTACGCCAAGTATGGTCGCGTGATCCTGCAGCAGCCCAAGCAGTTCGCCTGGCAGGTCTTCGACGCCAAGATGAAGCCGCAGCTGCGCGACGAGTACCGCATCAAGCAGGTGACGAAGGTGAGCGGTAACACGCTCGAAGAGCTCGTTTCGCGCATGGATGACACCGATCAGAAGACCGCGTTGCAGACGCTGAAGAAGTACAACGCCGCAGTGCGCACCGACATCCCGTTCAACCCGAACGTGAAGGACGGCCGGCGCACCGAGGGGCTCGAAGTCAACAAGAGCAATTGGGCCAACACGATCGACACGCCGCCGTTCGAGGCTTACGCGGTCACCTGCGGCATCACCTTCAGCTTCGGCGGCCTGAAGATCAACACCGACGCGCAGGTCATCAATTCCGACGGCGAACCGATTCCCGGCCTCTACGCCGCAGGCGAGCTGGTCGGCGGGATCTTCTGGTTCAACTACCCAGGCGGTTCAGGACTGACGAACGGCGCTGTATTCGGCCGCCTCGCGGGGCGTAACGCGGCCCGGTGAAAAAAGACGTCTGGACCGCGGGCGACCGGTATGAGCCTTATGTCGGGCGCTGGAGCCGCGTAGTCGCCAAGGACTTTCTGCCGTGGCTGCATATCGCGAAGGGCGCGCGCTGGCTTGACGTGGGCTGCGGGACGGGGGCGCTTTCGCAGTGCGTGCTGCGCGATTACGGGCCAGCGAAGGTGCACGGCGTCGACCCGTCGCAAGGCATGATCGAACACGCGAAAGCGCATACTTCCGGCGCGACCTTCGAAGTCGGCGACGCGCAGGCGCTCCCGGTGCCGGATGGAGCTTTCGACGTCGCGATGGCCGGCCTTGTTCTCAACTTTGTCCCGAAGCCGGCAATCGCCGTGTCGGAAATGCGCCGCGCGGTGCGGCCGGGCGGCACGGTGGCCGCCTACGTCTGGGATTACGCCGGCAAGATGGAATTGATGCGCTACTTCTGGGACGCGGCGGTTGAACTAGACCCGGCCGCGCAGTCGTTCGACGAGGGCGTGCGCTTTCCGCTATGCAGCGCGCAAGCGCTGGAGGAACTCTTCCGCGCAGCCGGTCTTGCCGACGTCACGGCGCGCGCGATCGATGCGCCGACCGTGTTTCGAGACTTCGAGGACTACTGGCGACCTTTTCTGGGCGGCCAGGCGCCCGCGCCGGCGTATTGCATGTCGCTCGACGAAAAGAAGCGCGCGGCGCTGCGCGAGCGCATCCGC
>JAICPQ010000037.1 GCA_025929745.1 Burkholderiales bacterium
CGCTGCGCCGCACAGCATCTCGTAGAGGATCACGACTAGCGAAAAGAGGTCCGAGCGGTGGTCGGCGCGCTTGCCGATCACCTGCTCCGGCGACATGTATTTCGGCGAGCCGAGCATCACGCCGGTCTGCGTGAGGTCCGCCGAAGCGCGCATGCGCGCGATGCCGAAGTCCGTGATCTTCACCGGACCGTCGGCCACCACCATGATGTTCGCCGGCTTGATGTCCCGGTGCACCACGCCCTGCTGGTGGGCATAAGCGAGGCCTTCGGCGACCTGCGCGGCGATCGAGACCGCCTGCGGCACGCCCATCGCCTGGCCTTCGACCAGGAGGTTGCGCAGCTCGACGCCCTGGATGTATTCCATGGCCATGTACACGACGTCGCCCGCCTTGCCGGCGTCATACACGGTGACGATGTTCGGATGGTTGAGCGCGCCGGCGGCGCGCGCTTCGTGATAGAAGCGCGCCTCGTACTTGTCGGCGTGATCCTTCTCCATCGCCATGTTTACCGTCTTCACGGCGACGGTGCGCTGCAGGACCGAGTCGGTCGCCTTGAACACTACCCCCATGGCGCCGCGCCCGATTTCCGATTCAATGACGTAACGCCCGAGCTGCGGTTGCTCCATGCCGAGAGCTTAACCGACGCCTGCGGACTACCGGGCGGGCTTGAGCGACCGGAACATCGGCCCCCAGACCGGATGTCCGGCTTCGGCCGCGTCGAGCTCGAGCGCGGGATCGATCGCGAGCGCCTTGCGGAATTCGTCGCGGCATTGCCCGACTCGGTTCGCGGAGCAATGAATGAACGCGAGGTGCTTGTGCGCGTTCACGCGCTGCTTCTCGGGTACGCCGAGCTCGATCGCGCCCTGCAGGCTCTTCGCCGATTCCTCGTAGTCGCCGGTTTCGTATTGCTTCAGCCCGGCGCTGAGCGCACCCGGACCGCTCATGGAGCGGAAGATCGGCCCCCAGACCGGATGTCCGGCCTCGGCCGCTTCGAGCTGCATGCCCGGGTGTGCGGCGAGCGCCTTGCGGAACTCCTCGCGGCATTTCGCTTCGCGCCCGGCGCTGCAGTGGATGAAGGCGAGATGGCGATGGGCGAGGGCGCGGTCCTCCGCGCCGAGCCCCATCTTGATCGACGTGCTCAGCGCTGTCGCGGCGGCCTTGTGGTCGCCGGCGTCGAAATTCCGCAAGCCTTCGGCGAGCGTGGCCTGCGCGCGTGCTTTCTGCGTGAGTTCCTGGAGCTGCGCGCAGCCCGCGACGATGAAAAAAAGCACGGCGGCCGCCAGTCGCATTACCGGAACCGGTGCTGGATGCGGACCGCTTCGCCCGATTTCACGTCCACTTGCGCGACGTGTGCCGGAAACGTCGAATTGCGGATCTCGATCGTATGCGATCCGGCCGGCAGCTCCACAATACGTAGCGGTGGGCTGAGGCCGCGGCTTTTTCCGTCCACGACGACCTCGCCCCACGGCGCGACGGCGAGCTCGAGGCGACCCGGCGCCAGCGCCGGCTTCTTCGGCGCAGGCTGCTCGATCACCGCAGCTCCGCCGCCCGCCGCCGGCGCCGGGAGCGGCGACGGTAGCGTGGTTTCCGCCTGCGCGCGCGGTGGTTCAATGTCGGCGGTGCTTTCATCCGGCACGACCGCGAACGCCGCGCCGATGATCACGAGGAAAACGAGCGGCGCCATGACGAGCGCCGAGCGCTGCAAGCCGAACGGGCCAATGCCGGTGAGCCAGCCGGCGGCGCCGGGCGCGCTTTCGGTGCGGGCCCCGACCTCGTCTGCGCGCCGCGGCGCCGGCGTGGCGCCGACCACGGCGTACACCTCGTGCGCGCGCACGTGCTTGTGGGTGCGCGAGCCTTCGTGGCGGAAAAGCGCGACGTAGTCGCGCGAGAGGCAGGAAACCACCTCGTAGAACGAGCGCGAGACGAGGAGCTGCCCGGGCCGCGCGAAGCTCATGACGCGCTGCGCGACGTTGATGCCGTCGCCGATGATGTTCATCTGGCCGTTCAGGTCCTTCACCAGGCGCACCGGCCCGAGGTTGACACCGAGGCGCGTCGGCACGGTAGCCGAAAGGTCGCGCATCGCCATGGAAGCGAACAGGGCGTCTTCCGGGTCGCCCATGAAGGTGATCGCCGCGCCGTCCCCGGTATCGAGAATGATGCGATCGCGCGGCGCGACGCGCTTGAGCGCCACGGCGAGCGCCTGGTTGAACGCCTGCTTGAGCTGCAGCTGCTCGGCGACCGGCTTCTGCGAGTAGTCGGCGATGTCCAGGAATAGGACGCTGCAGACTAAAGTTCGGCCTGCGCTCTCCAAACTGAACCTCCCCCAACGCGCGGCCCTAAAGCCACGACGTTCTCATCTTACTTTACGCGCATACCCGGCCGGGCTCCGGCGTCGGGGGAAACGAGAAAAATTCCCGGGCCGTCATCGCCGGACGCTGCGAGAACCATTCCTTCGGAGAGGCCAAATTTCATTTTGCGCGGGGCGAGATTCGCGACAAGAACGGCCAGCCGCCCCTCGAGCTTGTCAGGCGTGTAGTCGGACTTGATGCCGGCGAAGACGGTTCGGGTGCCGCTGCCGACATCCAGCGTGAGCTTCACCAGCTTGTCCGCTCCGTCCACCTGCTCGGCGCGAACGATGCGCGCTACGCGCAGGTCGAGCTTGCTGAAGTCATCGATCGTGATCTGTTCGGTCACCGGTTGCTCCGCGCCTTGCTCGAAAAGCTTGTCGAGTTGGCCCTCTTCCACCCGGGTCATCAGGTGCTTGTAGGGTTGAATGGTGTGTCCAGACTCGAGCAGGGTCTCCGAATCGGCCCATGTGAGCGGCGCAATCCGCAGAAAAGCTTCCGCCTGGGCGGTTAACGCGGGCAGCACCGGCTTCAGATAAATCGTCAGCAAGCGAAAAAGATTAATCGCCACGGAGCAGACATGCTGCAGACGTTGATCGTTCGCCGGGTCCTTGGATAGCTCCCAGGGCTTTTGCTGATCGACAAACTGGTTGGCGTGATCGGCGAGCGCCATCACTTCGCGCAGCGCCCGGCCGAACTCGCGGGCTTCGTAGGCCTTGCCGATTTCGCCGGACGCTTCCTGGAACTTCGGCAACAGCGCGTCGCCGGGCGCCAATTTGATCTCGCCCTTGAATTTCCTCGTCAGGAAGATCGCGCAACGGCTGGCGATGTTGATGTACTTGCCGACCAGATCGCTGTTCACGCGGGTCGCGAAGTCGTCCGCGTTGAAGTCGATGTCCTCGACGTTGGCGTTCAGCTTCGCCGCGATGTAATAGCGCAGCCACTCCGGGTTCATGCCGAGCTTCAGGTAGCGCAGCGGGTCGATGCCGGTGCCGCGCGACTTGGACATCTTGTCGCCCGACACGGTGATGAAGCCATGCACGTAGACGTGGTCGGGCACCTTGTACGGCGCGCCGGCGAACTCGAGCATCGCCGGCCAGAACAGCGTATGGAAGTAGATGATTTCCTTGCCGATGAAGTGGACCTGCTCGCATTCGGCGAGCAGCCGCTCGAAGTCGAGCTTGCGCTTGGCGCAGTAATTCTTGAGGCTCGCCAGGTAGCCGATCGGCGCGTCCAGCCAGACGTACAGGTACTTCTCTTCCCCGATGTCCGGGATGCGAATGCCGAAGTACGGCGGGTCGCGTGAGATATCCCAGTCGGCGAGGGCTTTGTCTCCGCTGCCCTCGAGCCACTCCTTCGCCTTGTTCACGACCTGCGGCTGCAGCCGTCCGGGCGTCTCGAGCCAGTCGCGGATGAAGGCCTTGCACTTCGGATCGGATAGCTTGAAGAAATGGTGCTGCGAGCTTTTCAGCACCGGTCTTGCGCCTGAAAGCGCGGAATACGGGTTGCGCAGCTCGGTCGCCGCGTAGGCGGTGCTGCAGTTCTCGCACGCGTCGCCGTACTGGTCCTTTGCTCCGCAGTTCGGGCATTCGCCCTTGATGTAGCGGTCGGCGAGGAACATGCCCTTCACCGGATCGAAGAATTGCTCGATCGGCTTCGTGTAGACCAGGCCGGCGGCCTTCAGCCGCCGATAGATGTCCTGCGAAAGGTCGCTGTTTTCCTTCGAATGGGTCGTATGCCAGTTGTCATGGCTGATGTGAAAACCGGCAAGGTAGGGGCCGCGGCTCTTCTCGATCTCGGCGATGAACTGCTCCGGCGTCTTGCCGGCTTTTTCCGCGGCCAGCATGATCGGCGCACCATGTGAATCGTCCGCGCCCATGAAATGCACCTCGTGCCCTTGCATCCGCTGGAAGCGCACCCAGATGTCCGCCTGGATGTACTCCATGATGTGGCCGATGTGGAACGGCCCGTTGGCGTACGGGAGGGCGGTGGTGACGAAGAGCTTGCGGCGCGCCATGCGAGGGGAAAGGGCGAAATTCTAGCGGTGAACAGGTAAACTTAGCCGCTTTCCCCTCAGTCATGCCGATCACAGAATCCCAAGTTCAGACCGCCCTGCGCGGCCTCGTCGATCCCAACACGGGCAAGGACTTCGTGACCGGCCGCGCGCTGCGTAATGTGAAGGTTTCAGGCGAAGAGGTCGCGCTCGAGGTCGAGCTTGGTTATCCGGGCAAGAGCCAGCACGAGCCGATCCGCCGCCAGGTGGTGCAGGCGCTGAAGGCTGCCGGCGCGACCAATGTGTCGGTGAAGGTCTCGTCGAAGGTCGTATCGCACGCCGTGCAGCGCGGCGTGAAGCTCGTTCCGGGGATCAAGAACATCATCGCGGTCGCATCGGGCAAGGGCGGCGTCGGCAAATCGACGACCGCGGTCAACCTCGCGCTTGCGCTTGCCGCTGAGGGCGCGGCCGTGGGCGTACTCGACGCGGATATCTACGGCCCCTCGCAGCCGATGATGCTCGGCATTGCCGGGCGTCCCGAATCAAAGGATGGAAAGCACCTCGAGCCGATGGAGGGCCACGGGCTGCAGGCGATTTCCATCGGCTTCCTGATCGACGTCGATACGCCGATGGTGTGGCGCGGGCCGATGGTGACGCAGGCGCTCGAGCAGCTCCTGAAGGACACGAACTGGCGCGACCTCGATTATCTGGTGGTCGATCTCCCGCCTGGCACCGGCGACATCCAGCTCACGCTCGCACAGAAGGTCCCGGTGACCGGCGCCGTCATTGTCACCACGCCGCAGGACATCGCGCTCATCGACGCGCGCAAGGGACTCAAGATGTTCGAGAAGGTCGGCATCCCGATCCTCGGCATCGTCGAGAACATGTCGTTCCACCTTTGCCCGCAGTGCGGGCACGAGAGCCACATCTTCGGCGCTGGCGGCGCCGAGAAGATGTCGCGCGACTACGGCACCGAGCTCCTCGGCCAGCTGCCGCTCGATGAGTCGATCCGCAGCCAGGCCGACTCAGGGCGGCCGACCGTGGTGTCCGACCCCGACGGCAAGGTCGCCGAAATTTACAAGCGGATCGGCCGGCGTTGCGCGGTCAAGATCGCCGAGCTCCAGCGTGACATGACCTCCAAGTTCCCGAACATCGTCGTCCAGAACACCTAAGAAGTGGACAGTGCCGTAGATCTCAACGCGCGGTTCTCGCGCGATTATGCTGACGCGCGCACCAAGTTTCTCTCCGCAATCCGGCTTTTGGGCGGCCGTCAGCGTGCCTACGTGAATCCCCACCGCGGCCCCGGTGGCGAGGAGCTCGCCACGGATACCGCGTGGCTGGGGCCGGAGCAGGCGCATAACGTGGTTGTGCTGGTTTGCGCCACGCATGGGGTCGAGGGATTCTGCGGTTCCGGGGCGCAGATCGACTGGCTGCTCGGTCCGGGGCTGAGCGAATTCGGTCGCGACACGGCGCTACTCGCGGTGCACGCGATCAATCCGCACGGTTTCGCCTGGCTGCGCCGCGTCACCGAGGAGGGTTGCGACCTCAACCGCAACTTCGTCGATTTCGGCGCCGCGCTGCCGGCGAACCCGGGGTACGACGAGCTCGCCGAAGCGCTGCTGCCGGCGGAGCTTTCCGGACCAGTCTACGAGGCGGCCGAGGAAAAGATACGCGACTTCCGGGCAAGGCGCGGCCAGAAGGCTTGGGAGGAGGCGCGTTCTGGCGGCCAATGGAAGCACAAGTACGGCTTCTTCTACGGCGGAGCCGCGCCGACCTGGTCGAGGCGCACGCTCGAGACGATCATCGCCGAAGAGCATTTGCCCGCACGGCGCTGCGTCGCTGTGATCGACTATCACACCGGGCTCGGGCCGCACGGCTACGGCGAGCCGATCTGCGGGCACGAGCCGGGCACCCCCAACCTCGAGGTCGCGCGGCGCTGGTATGGCGATGCTTTGACCGTGCCGTCGCTGGGCACCTCATCGTCGGTGGTCAAGCAGGGGCTCGCGGAGCATGCATGGCGGCGATTCCTCGGAGAGAAGCTTGTCTATGTCGCGCTCGAGTTCGGCACCTATCCGCCCGACGCGGTACGCCGCGCGATGCAGGAGGACCACTGGCACCACCGGCGTGGTGAGGTCGACTGGCGTGCTCCGGAAATCCAGCGCGCCAAGCAGGCGCTCAAACGGCACTACTACCCGGGAACGCGCGACTGGCAAGAGATGGTTCTCTTCCGCAGCCGTCAGATCATCCGGCAGGCAATCGCCGGACTTGCCGTGCTCTAGCCTACTCGCAGCGCGCGTGGTCCTCCGGGCGCCAGGGATTGCTGAGCGTGCTGACGGACTCCAGGAACACGACCAGGTCGGTCTGCTGAGCGGCGCTCAATTTGAGGGGCCTCACCTCGGTGGAACCGACTTCGGAATAGTGCCGCACCACCTCGGGAAGCGTCTCGAGCTCGCCGTGGTGGCCGTAAGGTGCGGTGAGCATGAGGTGGCGCAACGTCGGCACCTTGAACTTGCCGCCGCGCCCGGGATCCGGGCGTCCCACTTTCGAGAAACCGTTGTCGTGAAACCCCCCGTCGGAGAAGTTGGGCCCGCTGTGGCAGCTCGCGCAGTTCGCGAGAAAGGTTCTTAGACCACGCCGCGCAGCGTCCGGATAGGTGCTCGGCTCGCCGCGCGCGAGCGCGTTGCGAAAGCGGTCGAATGGCGTCGGCGGGGTCTCGAAAGTCTCCTGGAAAGCGGCGAGCGCCTTCGCCACGTTTCTCAGAACGACCTCATCGTCGGCCGACGGCGCCGCGCCGAACGTCTTGCGGTAGCGGCAGGCGAGCTGATCGTCGCCGCGCACGACAGCGGCGATGTGGCGCGCGCTCGAGCCGAGCTCCCGCGCGTCGAGCATGGGCCGGATGCTTTGTTCCCACAGCGTGTCCGAGGCTCCGGCCCAGCCGAAGTGGCGCGAGAGTCGCACGTTCATGAGGGTGGGCGTGTTGCGCTCGACCTCGGCCGCCGCGAAGCCGCGCGTGCGGTTGTCCGTCCAGTTGCGCTCCGGAACGTGGCAGGTCCCGCAGGAGAAGCGGCCGTCGCCGGAAAGGCGCGTGTCGAAGAACACGCGCTGGCCGAGCTCGATTGCCGCGCGCTGGCCCGAAGCAACGTTGGTCGCATCGGTCGTCGCCGGAACCGGCCACGGACCGTGGGCGAGGATGGCGCGCTTTTCTTCATCGCTAAAGGCCGTCGGCTCGGCCGCCGCCGCGGCGCCTACGAACAGCACGAAAAGAAATCTCAAGCGGGCACCTCCCCGAGCACTGTGGCGCGCCGAATCACGCGCGGCTGGCTGGCGACGTCATAGGCGGTGGCGCGATGCAGGACGCAGCGGTTGTCCCAGATCAGGAGCTCGCGCGCCTTCCAGTGGTGCTCGTAGGTGAGGTCCGCGTGGACGGCAAGCGCGTTCAGCTCCTCGATGAGCGCGCGTCCCTCGTCGTACGGCATATCGACAATGTACTCGGCATGGTCGCCCAGGTAGAGGCACTTGCGTCCGGTCTCGGGATGGGTGCGCACGACGGGGTGATCGACGGGCGGACGCGCGCGGCGCTGCGCTTCGGTGAGAGGGTCTTCGCCGTGGCGCCGGTTGCGCGAGAAGTCGAGGTTATGCACGGCGCGCAGCTTGGCGATGCGCGCCTTCCAGGAAGGAGGCAGCCGCTCATAGGCGCCGTACATGTCGCAGAAGTGTGTTTCGCCGCCCGCTTCGGGCATCACCTCGCCGTAGATGATCGTCGCCTGTCCGGTCACGCGCTGCCACGAGCCATCGGTATGCCAGGCGAGCGTGCCCTTGTCCGGATGGCGGCCGCTCGGCCGGCCTTGTTCGTCGAGGTTCGAGAGCCGGTAAAGCTCCGGGTAGCCGTCGGCGTGGTACTGGTTCATGACGTGGATCTGCACCTCGCCGAAGCGGCGCGCGAGCGAGACCTGGCGAGCGGGCGGAAGGTCCTGCGGCGGAAAAAGCAGCACCTGGTAGCGCAGAAACGCGCGATACACGGCGCCAAACAATTGTTCGTCCATCTCGGCGTCGAGGCGCATGCCGGAGATCTCCGCGCCGAGCGACGGCGTGAGGGGACGGACGGCGAACGGCCAGGACTCCATGGCGGCGCGCTTAGAATGCCTGATGACCATCAAAGCCGACAAGTGGATCCGCCGCATGGCGCTCGAGCACGGCATGATCGAGCCCTTCGAAGGCCAGCAAATCAAGGAAGTGGCCGGCCGGCGGGTGGTGTCGTACGGAACCTCGAGCTACGGCTACGACATCCGCTGCTCCACCGAATTCAAGATCTTCACCAACATCAACTCGACCATCGTCGACCCGAAGAACTTCGACGCGAAGAACTTCGTCGACTACCGCGGCGACGTCTGCATCATCCCGCCGAACTCCTTCGCGCTCGCGCGCACCGTCGAATACTTCCGCATCCCGCGCAATGTGCTCACCATCTGCCTCGGCAAGTCGACCTACGCGCGCTGCGGCATCATCGTCAACGTCACGCCGCTCGAGCCGGAGTGGGAAGGACACGTGACGCTCGAGTTCTCCAACACCACGCCGCTGCCGGCGCGCGTCTACGCGAACGAGGGCGTGGCGCAGGTGATCTTTCTCGAGTCCGACGAAGTCTGCGAAACCTCCTACCGCGATCGCGGCGGGAAGTACCAGGGGCAAAAAGGCGTCACGCTGCCGCGCATTTAGTGGCCGAAAAAAATCGGCCCAAGCCCTTGACATGCGGGGTCATGTCCCTATACTCCGCTCAAGTTTTTTTCTTTTTGGATTCAACGAGGAGAAGGAGGTCATCATGACAAGCGAAAGGAACTTGGGTCCGGCTGACGAGGTCGTCGTCCGCGACATTCCTGAAACTTAGTGGGTCATGAGATAGGAGAGACTTTGATGGGGGACCGCAGTAGCTTCGCAAAGACAAAACAAGCCGCAGTACCGCAGGAAGCCGTATTCGATACGCACGCCGAAGTCAGCTTGGACTTCGAGCTCGTGCGCCAGGCAGCGCGCCAGAAGTACACCCGGCCTTTCCTGATCCTGGACACCGCGATCGTGCGCAACAAGATCCGGCGTTTCCGCGCGGCTATGCCGCGCGTGCGGCCTCACTACGCGGTGAAGGCGAACCCCGACCGGCGCGTGCTCAAGGTGCTGGTGCAGGAGGGCGCGGGCTTCGAGATCGCCTCGACGGCCGAGCTCGACCTGCTCCTCGGCCTTGGCGTGCCCGCTGCCGAGATCTTCTACTCCAATCCGATGAAGTCGCGTGACTCCATCGCGTATGCGGCCGCCAAGGGCGTCGAGTGGTACGTCGTCGACAGCCTCGAGGAGTCGAGGCGCGTGTTCGAGATCAAGCCCGACGCCAAGCAATACCTGCGCATTGCCACGCCCAACATCGGCGCCGACTGGCCGCTCTCCGGCAAGTTCGGCTGCGGTGTCGGCGACGCGCGCGAGATCGTGACCGCGGCCGCGAAAACGGGCATCGACCTCGCCGGCGTGACCTTCCACGTCGGCTCGCAGTGTCGCAATCCCGAAAACTGGCGCGTCGCGCTGGAAAAGGCGAAGGCGCTCTTCGACCTGATGGCGAAAGTCGGTCTCAAGCCGCGGCTCCTGAACATCGGCGGCGGCTTCCCGGTGCGCCATGTGAAGCCCATTCCGTCCATCGAAACCATCGGCGCGGTGGTCAACGAGGGCCTGAAGGCGTTTCCCGAAGACGTCGAGGTCATTGCCGAGCCCGGGCGTTACCTCGTCTCCGACGCCGGCTATTTCGTGTGCCGGGTGCTCGGCACCGCAACGCGCGCCGGCAAGCGCTGGATGCACTGGGATGCCGGCCTCTTCGGCGGCGTCATCGAGTCGAGCGAGGGCCTGCGCTACCGCGTGCGCACCGACCGCTCGGGTCCCGACGTCGCCTGGACGGTCGGCGGGCCAACCTGCGACTCGGTTGACATCGTCATGCGCGACGAGCCGCTCCCGTCGGATCTGCAGGAAGGCGACTTCATCTACATCCAGAACGCCGGCGCCTACACCACGGCCTACGCGAGCCAGTTCAACGGCTTTCCGTTGCCGGAAGTGCGGGTATTCGAAAGCAAGGCCGGCTAACTTGTCGTTCCCGCGAACGCGGGAACCCATTTTGATCCTTAAACGGGGTCCCCGCCTTCGCGGGGACGACCTTCAACGCTTGCGTTCATACAAAACAAAGTCGAAGGGCGTGCCGTCGTCCGCGGTGTGCGCTTCGCGCTGGGATTCGCGCCATTCGCTCCGATCCCATTTGGGAAAGCGGGTATCGCCGTCGTAGTCGCGCTTGATCTCGGTGATCACCATGCCGGCGGCGATCGGCATGGCTTCTTCGAAAAGGCGCGTGCCGCCGATGACGAAGGCGACCGGCTCGCCGAAGCAGAGCGCGAGCGCGGCGTCGAGCGAGGCTGCGACCGCGGCCCCGGGCGCCTCGTAACCGGCAGTGCGCGTCACGACGATGTTCTCGCGCTGGGGCAGCGGCGCTTTCAGCGATTCCCAGGTACGCCGGCCCATGATGACCGGGTGGCCGAGCGTGAGGCGCTTGAAGTGCTTCAGCTCTTCAGGGATATGCCAGGGTAGCCTTCCGCGTGCGCCTATGATTCCATTGGCCGCAACCGCGGCAACGAGGTAGACGCGCGGGCCGGTGCTCTGTGACATTGGTCCTCGGCTTCGGGAAAATAGCTGAAAGTATAAGGACATGGCGTATCCGCGATCGTTTCTCGGCCTGTGCCTCGCGAGCTTCGTCGCGGTCGCGGTGCCCCTGGTCGCGGCGCTCGCCTATTCGGCCTGGCACAGCGAGCAGCTCGCGGAGCAGAGCCGCCACGCAGTGTTCAACGCGGCGCAGGCGGCGCGCGCGAGCCGCACGCTCGTCAACCGCATCGGCTCGCTGGAGCGCCTGGCGACGCTGAGCGCCCCGGGCATCGATGCCGATGTCGGGCGCGTGCACGCGAGCTTCCGGCAGGTGGCCCAGGAGCTCCTCCAGCTCGCGCTCGAGGCCGACCAGCTCGCCACGCTCAAGAAGACCATGGCGCAGGAGGAAGAGCTCTACGCACTGCTCAGCACGGCGCCACGCCGCGGAGATCAGCAGCGCGTGACGGCGCTCGCCGCCGGTCTCGCCGAGAACGCCTCCGAGATGCTCGCCATCAGCACGCGCGTCGCCGACCGCGAGGTCACGCGCCTTCGCGCGCAGGCAGAGTCGGTGCAGCTACAGCTCGTCCTGCTGGTGGTCTTCAGCACCGCGGTGGCGCTCGCGCTCGCAATGGCGCTCACGCGGCACATCGCGCGCCCGATCGCTCAGCTCGACGCCGCCATCCGCCAACTCGGCAGCGCGCATTTCGAAAATCCGATCGTCGTGCGCGGGCCCGACGACCTGAGAACGCTGGGCGAGCGCCTGGATTGGCTGCGCCGGCGCCTGATCGAACTCGAACAGGAGAAGAACCGCTTCCTGCGGCACTTGTCGCACGAGCTGAAGACACCGCTCACCGCGTTGCGCGAAGGCGCGGAGCTCCTGCACGACGAAGTCGGCGGTCCGCTCTCGGCTCCGCAGCGCCGGGTGGTGACGATCATGCGCGACAACAGCGTCAAGCTGCAGCGCCTGATCGAGGAGCTGCTCGACTACCAGCGCGCGCTGCATGCCGCCGCCGCGCTGCACTTGAAGCGCGTGTCGCTCAAGTCCCTGATCCAGGAAGCAATGCGGCCACACGAGCTCGCGGCGCAGGCGAAGGGGCTGCAAATCGCCGTGGAAGCGCAGGCGGGAAGCGTCGACGCCGATCCGGAGAAGCTGCGCTCGGTGTTCGACAATTTGATCGGCAACGCGGTCAAGTTCACCCCGGCCGGCGGCCGCGTCTCGGTGCAGGCCTCGTCGAGCGGCGAGCAGGCCCTCATCGACGTCATCGACTCAGGCCCCGGGGTACCTGCCGAGGAGCGCGAATCGATCTTCGATTCGTTTTTCCGCGGACGCGCGAAGGCGAGCACGCGCGTCGAGGGCAGCGGGCTCGGGCTCGCGATCGCGCGCGAGTTCGTCGAGGCGCATGGCGGCCGCATCAGCGTGCTGGCCGGAGAACGCGGCGCGCATTTCCGCGTCGCGCTTCCGAGGCGGCTCGCCGCATGAGGCATCTTGCCCTCGTTCTCCTGCTCGCCGGCTGCGCGAGCCTGCAGCCGATCGTGAACCCGGTGGATGCCATCGTTGGAGAGGCGCTCGCGGCTTCACGCCTGCCGGCCGACGAGCAGTCGGCGGTGCTTAGCCGCGCGCAGGAGGCCGGCTTGGCGTCGCCGGTGGACCGCCTGCGCCTCGCGACACTCCTCGCTACACTACCGGCGCCGTTGCGCGATGACGCGCGTGCGCTCGAGCTTCTGGAGCCGCTCGCCGATAGCGCCACGTCGGGAATCGGCCGTTTCGCCGCCTTGCTCGCCGCGCAGGTTACCGAGCGCCAGCGCGCCGTGCGCGAGCTGGAGCGGGTGACGCGCGAGGCCGATCGCGCGGCGCGCGAGCGCGCCGCGGCTGACAAGGAGCGCGTGGCGGCCGACAAGGAACGCGCGGCGGCCGACAAGGAACGCGACAAGAGGGAAGAAGCGCTCAAGCAGCAGCTCGAGAGCCTGCGCGCCATCGAACGTGGCATCCTCGAGCGCGAGGAAAAGATGCGTCGGAGACCGCAATGACCATAAGCACGAGGGAACGGGGGGCGGTCCTTCTCGTCGACGACGACAAGGACCTTTTGCAGCTTATCGCCATGCGCCTCACCGCCGCGGGTTATGCGGTGACCGCGGTGGAGTCGGGGGAGTCGGCGCTCGCCGCCCTGGCAGTTTCGCGGCCGCAAGTCGTCGTCACCGACCTTCGCATGCACGGCATGGACGGCATGGCGCTCTTCGATGCGATCCATCGCGAAGCGCCGGCGCTGCCCGTGGTGATCCTCACCGCCCACGGCACCATTCCCGAGGCGGTTTCCGCAACGCGGCGCGGCGTCTTCAGTTTCCTCACCAAGCCTTTCGAGCCGAAGGTACTGCTCGAAACGGTGGCCGAAGCGATGCGCTTCTCGAGCGTGCCGAGCGGCAACATCGAAGATTGGCGTTCCGAGATCATTACGCGCTCGTCTTCCATGGAGGATCTGCTTTCGCAGGCGCGGCGCGTCGCGGCTTCCGACGCGAGCGTATGCCTGTACGGGGCAAGCGGCACCGGCAAGGAACTCATGGCGCGCGCGATCCATCGCGCGAGCCCGCGCGCCGACGGCCCATTCGTCGCCGTGAACTGCGGCGCGATCCCCGAAGGGCTGCTCGAGTCCGAGCTCTTCGGCCACAAGAAAGGCTCGTTCACGGGCGCGGTGTCGGACCGCCGCGGCCTGTTCCAGGCGGCGCAGGGCGGCACGCTCTTCCTCGACGAGATCGGCGACATGCCGCTGCCATTGCAAGTGAAGCTGCTGCGCGCGCTCGAGGAACGGAAGATCCGCCCGGTCGGCTCGCATGAGACCTTCGACGTC
>JAICPQ010000143.1 GCA_025929745.1 Burkholderiales bacterium
AAATGCGCGGCGTGGTCGGCCCGGCCAACATGCCGCCCGAGGCGGTGAAGTGGTGGCAGGACACGCTGAAGAAAGTCGTCGCCACGGAGAAGTGGCAGAAGGACTACATCAAGCGCAACCTGCTCACGCCGACCGACTGGACGGGCGACCGGGCGCTCAAGTACCTCGACGGTCTGCACAGCAAGTACGAGGAAGCGCTGAAAGGCATCAAGGCGGGTTCAAAGTAACGAGTGCGTAGCGCCGACCGCGTCACCGCGGTCCTGCTGTTCGCGTTCTCGGTCGCGTTCGTCGCCGGGGCGCTCAAGTACTACTCATGGTGGGGCTCGGGCGGTCCGGGCTCCGCCTTTCTGCCGTTCTGGCTCGGCCTGGTGATGAGCTGCCTCGCGCTCGGCCTGCTTGTGCGTAGCCTGAAAGATCGGAACCCCGGCGCGTCCTGGCTGCCGCGCGGCGAAGGGCTGCGCGACATGCTGGTCGTGCTCGGCATCACCATCGCTTTCGTCGCATTCCTGAATATCACCGGAATGGTGATCGGCACCGCGATCTACCTTCTTATCCTCGTGCGCTACCTCGGGCGCCACCCGTGGTGGACGACCGTCGCCATCGCGCTGGCCGCCGCGGGCTTCAACTGGCTCGTGTTCGTGCATTGGCTGCGCGTGCCCATGCCGGAAGGGATCATCTGGACTTTCTAGGCAACCTCGCCATGGGGTTCGGCGTGGCATTCACGCCGTTCAACATCCTTATGGCGATCGCTGGCGTGACGGTCGGCATCCTGATCGGCGCGCTGCCCGGCGTCGGCCCGCCGTCGGGCGTGGCGATGCTCCTCCCGCTCACTTTCGGCATGGATCCCACCTCCGGGATCATCATGCTCGCCGCGCTGTACGCCGGGACCATGTACGGGGGCACGATCACCGCCGTGCTGATCAATACGCCGGGCGAATCCGCTTCGGTGGTGACCTGCTTGGACGGCTACCAGATGGCGGTGCAGGGAAGGGCAGGGCCTGCGCTTGGCATCGCGGCGATCGGCTCATTCATCGCCGGCACGATTGGTGTGGTGCTGCTCATGCTGGTGTCGCCGCTCCTCGCACGATGGGCTCTTTCGTTCGGGCCGCCGGAGACCTTCGCGCTGATGCTTCTCGGCCTGACCACAGTCACCATGCTGGCGGGCGAAGATCCGCTCAAGGGCTACATCAGCATGGTGCTCGGCCTGATGCTGGCGATGGTGGGCTTCGACATCATCTCGGGCGACGCGCGCTTCGGTTTCGGCATCCCGGAAATGATGGACGGCGTCGACTTCCTGCCGGTCGCGATCGGCCTCTTCGGCCTGGGCGAAGTGCTCTATGGCGCCGAGCAGAAGGGCGCTACGCAGGTGAAAACGAGCCTGCGCCTGCGCGACGTACTCCCCAGCGTCCAGGATTTCGTCCGAACCAAGTGGTCGATCGCGCGCGGCACGCTTATGGGATTTCTGGTCGGCGTGCTGCCCGGAGCGGGACCGACCGTCGCCGCTTTCATGGCCTACACGCTCGAGAAGCGGGTTTCGGACGAACCCGAGAAGTTCGGCAAGGGCGAGATCAAGGGCGTCGCCGGCCCCGAGTCCGCCAACAACGCCGCCGCTACCGCCGCGATGGTGCCCATGCTGACGCTCGGCATCCCGGGATCGGCCACGACCGCGATCATGCTCGGCGGCCTGATGATGTGGGGCCTGCGCCCCGGACCGATGCTGTTCGAGAAGAATCCGCAGTTCGTCTGGGGCCTGATCGCCTCGCAGTACATCGCCAACGTGCTGCTTCTGATCATGTCGACGCTCTTCATCCCGCTTTTCGTGCGAGCGGTGCGCATTCCCTATTCGATCCTGATGCCGCTCATCGTGGTGTTCTGCGTGACCGGCGCGTACTCGCTCAAGAACAACGTCTGGGACGTCGGGATGATGCTCGTGTTCGGCGTGGTCGGCTACTTCATGAAGAAGCTCGGCTACTCGCCGGCCGCGCTCGTGCTCGCGCTCGTGCTCGGCCCGCTCGCCGAGCGCGCGCTGCGCCAGGCGCTCATCATCTCGGACGCGGGCATCTTCATCCTCTTCATGCGGCCCATCTCCGCGACGCTCACGGTGCTCGCACTCGTCGCAATCGCGGTCCCCGTCTGCAGAGCTCTGATGACGCGCGCGCGCTAGGACGTCAGCTCGAGCTGCTTCCCGTTCAATCGGCCGCGATATTCCTTCCCGCCGGCCTTGAAGCTGATGTCCTCACCGCGCACCTTGCCTTCGATCGGCACGGTGCGCTCTGCGGTGCGCATCGTTCCGGACAGCATCTGGAATTGCTGCTTGAACGTGACTTCGCCCTGCGCGGTCTTGTAAGTGCCCGCGACGCGCGCCGGAATGATCCAGAGGAGCGCGGTGCACCAGGAGTTGGTGCAGCCCTGCGCGGAATTGAGCTCCGCCGTTTCGTCGGGCTGCCAGTCGCCCATGGTGAAGCTGTTCGACACCACCCGCGTGCCGGGCTTCAGCTGCAGGAGCTTGGGCCGCAGCTTCAGGTTGATGTCAGGCAGCAGGAACATCGTG
Organism: Burkholderiales bacterium; assembly: GCA_025929745.1. Classification (GTDB taxonomy): domain Bacteria; phylum Pseudomonadota; class Gammaproteobacteria; order Burkholderiales; family SG8-39; genus SCGC-AG-212-J23. The sequence continues at coordinate 2,552 of JAICPQ010000143.1, forward strand.
ATCACGGTGGCCTTCGAAAAGTCGGTCTCGAAGAGATCGGCTTTCATGAACTCGGCGCGATCGGTCACGCCTTCCTTCTGCGCGTTTCGCTTGGAGAGCTCGACCATCTGCGGGTTGTACTCCACACCGACCGCGCGCGCGCCGCGTTTTGCCGCGGTGATCACGGTGCGTCCGTCGCCGGAGCCGAGGTCCATCACGAAATCGTTAGCCGTTACTTTCGCCATGTCGAGCATCTTGTCGACGAGCGCCTGCGGCGTCGGCACCCACACCACATCTTTTCCTTCCTGGCCGACGGTCGGCTCGTAAGTCGACGTCGCGGGTTGCTGCGCGCAAGCGGCCGCGGTGAACACGCTCAGCAAAGAAACAAAAACAACACGCGCTACGGACATACAAAATCTCCTGATCGTTGTCGTTGACATTGCTACACGTGAAGCGCAATCTGTCGTGGGGAAAACAAGGGAGGTTCAGTGCTGCAAGACATCCATCGGCGCGCACTCCAGCGCGCAGCGACAATTCTCGGCGGAAATGAAAAGCTTAGAGTGCATCTCGGCGCAAGCGAAAGCGACTTCGAGAGCTGGCCGAGCCGGCGCGAGCTGCCGCGCGAGATCTTTCTGCGGCTCGTCGACATCATCACCGAAGAGGAAGTGCGCACCGTGCAGCGCTATCGCGCGCCGCGCAGAGTAGCGAATAGTCAATAAGCTGTGGATAAGCTGTTGGCGGGCTGTGGATTAATCGTAGCTGACAATCTCGACCCAGTTCGAGCCTTTTCCCGTCGAATATTTGCCAAGGTGCAGTAGCAATCCGCTCGACTCGATGCGGTAGCTCGAGATCGTGTCGGACTTCTCGCCGGAAACGATCATGAAGCGGCCGGTGGGGTCGATGCGAAAGCCGCGCGGCTGCTTCTCGGTCGACGTACTGCCCAGATAGTTGAGCTTGCCGTTGGCCGGATCGGCGCTGAACGCGGCGATCGAGCTCGAGGTCCGTTCCGCCGCATAGACGAAGCGTCCGCTCGGCGCCACATGGATGTCGGAGGCCCAGACATCGTTCGACACGTCGCGGTCGGGCTGCGGGCGCGGCATCCCGGGGCGCAGCGTGCTCCCGGGCGGCAGCGCGCTCACGCTGGAAATTTCCCTGAGGAGCCCGTTTTCGTTCGCGAGTGTCGTCACCGTCGCGGTGAGCTCGTTCAGGAGATACACAAAGCGGTTATCCGGCGACATCACGAGATGCCGCGGTCCCATGCCGGCTTTCATCTGCACGACGGGCGGCGTGCTCGCCGAGAGGCGTCCGCTCTTCTCGTCGAAAAGGAACTGGAACACCTGATCCGTGCCGAGATGCGGCACGAACACGTGACGGTTGGTGCGGTCGGTGATGATGGCGTGCGCGTTGCGCGCGGTCGGTATCACCTGGTGGGGATCGCCCACCGTGCCGTCCGGCTTCAGCGGATTCACGCTGACGAGATGGCCGCCATAGGAGGCGCTCAACAGCCACCGCCCGGTGCGGTCGTGCGTGATGTACGGAAAACTTTCCGCGAGCGGCCCCGTGCCGACGAGCTTGAGCGCGCCGGTGCCACGGTCGATCGCGTACGTGTAAGCGGTGAACGGCTTCGCGCGGCCGGCGGCGACGAGATAACGCTTGTCCGGACTGACGCTCATCGGCATCACGTTGGGCCCGGCTTTGAAGCGGGTGACCGGCTGCAGCGTGCCGTCCGGTCGCATCATGTATTGGCCGATGTCACCATCCTCGGCGTTGGAGACGTAGACGAAAGTCACGGCCTGCACCGGAACAGCGAAAAGCAGAATGAGCAGCGCGGCATAGAGTTTCCTCATGGGTACTCCTCCCCTGAAGGGACGGCGAAGTCTAGCGCGCCTTGGGCAACGCGCCGTACGGGCGGGTGATGATCTCCATCAGGTGCCCGCTCGGGTCCTGGAAATACACACCGCGGCCGCCGAAGTGATGGTTGATGCGCCCTTCCTCCGTGCGTCCCGGATCGGCCCAGTACTTCAGGCCGCGCGCCTGGATGCGGGCGAAAATCTGGTCGAACTCGTCATCGCTTACCAGGAAGGCATAGTGCTGCGTCTGGATTTCCATGCCGTCCGCGTCCAGGAATGCAAGCGTGACCTCGTTCGCGACGTCCACATCGAGGAAGGGGCCGAAGGGCTGGGGCGCCGGCAAGCCGAAAAGGCTCGCGAGGAACTCGGCCGCCTCGCGCTGATCGCGCGAATGAACGATGGTGTGGTTGAGCTTGATACTCATACTGACTGATGCCGTAAATCTACAGTCTCCGCACCTCGCTCAGGTGCCTTTTCCAGTAGGGTGCGTCAAGCCCATCGGTGCGCACTGATTTTCCCGATGACGGGGCGTGCACGAAGCGACCGTTCCCCAGATAGATGCCGGCGTGCCCGTAGCGCTTTCCCTCCTGGTGGAAGAAAAGGAGGTCGCCGCGCCGCAGCTCCGAAGTCTTGACGACGTTCGAAACGCCGCGAAGCTTGTCAGTGCCGTGCGGCAACGAGAGGCCCGCTTTGCCGAAGCTGTACCGAATCAGTCCGCTGCAGTCGAAGCCGGCGGGCGTAGAACCGCCGTACTTGTAGGGCCGGCCGACCATCTTCAGCGCCTGCGTGGCTGCGTCGTCGGCCATTTCCGCGCTCGCGAGGATCGAGCGCGTCGGCGCCTCCGGCGCGCGGTTCGGCGCGCTGGCGCAGCCGGCGGCAAGAAAAGCGAGAACGAGAGGGAGCGCTTTCACGGCCCGCATGCTACGCGAAGCTCGCAAAAGCGCCTTCTTACTTTTTCACGGCTGGCGCGTCGGGCTGCCCGGGAAAGCGCTGCGTCGCCGGATCGATATGCGCCCAAGGCCTCGCGCTCGCGGTCCAGATATGCGCGACGACCTTCATTGGCGGCGCGTTGTCGAGCGTGCCGGCGCGCAGCGTCATCATTTCGGGCATGACTTCGCGCTGACTGTAGATCGGCGAACCGCAATCGGCGCAGAAGAACCGGTGCAGCGTGCGTCCGCTGTCGGCCACCTTGGTGAAGCGCCGCGGCTCGCCATGCGTGATGCGGAATGCCGAGCTGGCGATCCACGCATTCACCGTGCCGCCCGCGCCGGAGACCTTCTGGCAGTCCGTGCAGTGGCACTGGCGCAGCTCGGTAATCGGTATGTTCACCTCGTAACGGATCGCGCGGCACAGGCAGCTTCCGGTCAGCATGGGTTCTACGGTTGCCCCGGAAAGCGCTGCGTCGCCGGATCGATGTGCGCCCACGGCCGCGCGCTCTCGGTCCAGATGTTGGTGGCGATTTTCATCGGCGGCGCGTTGTCCAGCGTGCCGATGCGCAGCGACGTGATTTCCGGCAGGACTTCGCGCCGGCTGAAGATCGGCGAGCCGCAGTCGCCGCAGAAGAAGCGGTGCAGCGTGCGGCCGCTGTCGGCGACTTTTGTAAAGCGCCTGGGCTCGCCGTGCGTGATGCGGAAGCCAGAGCTCGGGATCATTGCGTTGACCGCGCCGCCGGCGCCCGACGACTTCTGACAGTCCTTGCAATGGCAGTGGCGCAGCTCGCTAATCGGCACGGTAACTTCGTAGCGGATCGCGCGACACAGGCAGCTCCCGCTTATCATGGGCGGTCCTTTCCTTGCTAGTCGTGGTCAGGAGACAACGATGAAACTGTTCAACGCATTGATCGTAGCCTTGTTCGCCAGCTTGTTGCCAGCTTGCGAGCGTGTCGCCACCGACCGCGAGGAGGCGGCGGCAAGCAAAGGCGGGACGGCCGGCCAGACGCCGGCCCGCGGCGCTACCGGCCAGGCGAGCGAAGGCTCGGCCAACGACCGCAACGCGCCGGCGCGTCCTTCGAGCAAGTAGGCTATTTCGCCAGAACGTCCGCGTAAGCGGGCGTCTTGTCGAACACCGACTTCGCGTACGGACAGAGCGGCATCAGGCGCGCATTCTCCGCGCGCGCCCACTCGACCGCCGCCTGCACGAGCTTCGCCCCGACGCCCTCGCCGCGCAACGAGTCGTCGACTTGCGTGTGATCGATGATCACGCGCGTGCCGGCGACGGTGTAGGTCATCTCGGCCAGCCGTTCTCCGGACCTTTCCAAGAAAAAGACGCCGCGGTGGCCGGAGCGCTGATGCTGGATTTCAGATTCCAAGATACTTGGACTTTACCGCGTCGTCGGCCCAAAGCGCTTTCGGCGCGCCGGAATAAACCACGCGCCCCTTGCTGATGACGTGCACATAGTCGACGAGCTGGAGCGCAAGCGCCGCGTTCTGCTCGACGAGCAGGATCGAGAGGCCCTGTTCCTTGAGCTTCGACACCGCCTGCCAGACGGTCTGGATGATGATCGGCGCCAGTCCCTCCGAAGGCTCGTCCATGATGAGGCAGTCGGGGTTCGTCATGAGCCCGCGCGCGATGGCGAGCATCTGCTGCTCCCCGCCGGAGAGCGTTTTGGAGCGCTGGTGACGCCGCTCGTCCAGCCGCGGGAATAGCTCGTAGACGCGCCTCAGCGTCCAGCCGCCTCCGTTAGCGGCTCGGGCGACCTTCAGGTTCTCCTCGACGGTA
>JAICPQ010000064.1 GCA_025929745.1 Burkholderiales bacterium
TCCTGCTCGGCTGGCTCGTGCTTGGCCCGGTGCTCGCGGCGTCGATCTATACCGCGTACCGCGACATCTACCTCACGCCGCGCTCGTAGAGGGACGCTCGAGGAGCGCGCGGCCGCTCCAGAGCCAGGCGAGCCCGGCGAATTGGATCGCCCACACCATGCCGAGCGCCCATGGATAGGCCTCGGCCGCGTAGCCCTGCGTGCTTTGCGGCCAGCGGTCGAGCACCATGCCGATAGCCCACTGGCCGCCGAACATGCCGACGAAGCCGACCACGTTGACGGCGGTATTCACGCGTCCCGCCATCGCTTTCGGATAGCGGCGCGCGAGAAGCGAGTACGCGAGCACGACCGCGGTGCCCGCGCCGACGAAGACGCACCAGAGCAGCATCGAATGCACGCCGACGACGATGAGACCCAGGCAAACCGAGGAAAGCGCCACGCCGCCCGCGAGGAGCGGGAACGCGCTGCGGCCGCGGCGCTGCCAGGCGTCGGCCGCGCGACCGAAGGCCATATAGCCGATGATCATCGAGACGTTGACGGCGAGTAGGCCGCGCGCCACTTCGGCGGGATTCCACTGCGCCACGTCGCGCAGCCAGGTCGCGATCCAGAGCGTCTGCAGCGCCACCGCCGCGGTCTGGCTCGCGCCGAGCGGAATGGCGAAGCGCAGGAACACCGGATCGCGTAGCAGGGCAGACAGGCCCTGCACGATTTCGCGAAATCCTTCGTTTGTGCGGCGCGCGGTACGTTCCGGCACCCAGAACCAGAACACGATGCTTAGCACGGCGGTTACGCCGACTATTAGCAGGAACGCCTCGCGCCAGCCCCACGCGCGCAGCAGGAGCTCGAGCGGCACGGTTGCCGTCATCGCGCCCACGGCGCCGGCGGAGAACGCGATGCCAGTCATGGTCGAAATGCGTTCAGGCGGATACCAGAGCACAAACGCCGTCAACGCCGCCATCAGGCACGCGGACACCCCGAGGCCGATGAGCGCGCGTGCCGCGATGGCCGCCGAAGCGCTCTCGGCGGCGGCGAACCACGCGCCGCCCGCCACCGCGACGAGGAGCAGCGCCGCATTCACGCGGCGCGGACCATAGCGATCGAGCGCCACCCCTACAGGCAATTGCACCACGGCGAACGAGAGGAAGTACACGCTGGAGAGCAGGCCGAGCCCCGCTGCGCTCAAGCCGAACTCGGCGGCGAGCGTCGGGGCAAGCACCGCATTCACCATGCGATACACGTACGACACGAAGTAGCCCGCGAGGAACGGGGCCGCGACGCGCCAAGTAATCGGGGTCAGAGCCCGATTACTTCGCTGTCTCGAAACCGCCCAGGTAGAAGCGGTTCCAGGTCGGGCTGATGATGAGCTCGTTCACGCAGGCGCGCGGCGGCAGCGTGGCGAGGTAGAGAATCGTCGCGCCGAGGTCCTCGGGCTGCAGCATGCGCGCGCGCACTTCCGGCGTCGGCGGCACCGGCCGCTTCTCGAGAATCGGCGTGGCGACTTCACCGGGCAGGATGGAGGTCGCGCGAATCCCGTTCGCGCACTCTTCCATGTTGATCGACTCGGTGAGCGCGACGACCGCGTGCTTGGTCGCGTTGTACCCGGGACCCGTGAGCGTGCTGGCATAGCGGCCCGCCCACGACGAGACGTTGATGATGAGGCCGTCCTTGCGCTCGCGCATGCCGGGAAGCACGGCGTGGCAGCAGTAGAACATGCCGGAGAGATTCACCGCGACGATCTGGTCCCAGGTATCGAGCGAGACGTTGCGAAAGTTGCGCTTCGGATTGTTGATGCCGGCGCTGTTGATGAGGATGTCGATGTGACCGTGGCGCTTGAGGATCGCCTGCGCAGCGCGCGATACCTCCTGCTGCTGGCCGACGTCGAGCGCGATCGACTCGCCGCTACCCGCGGCGCGGATCTGCTTCTCGCCCGCCGACAGCGTTTCGCGGCTGCGCCCTGAGATCACCACATGCGCGCCGGCTTTCGCAAGCTCGATGCCGCCGGCGAGGCCGATGCCGGAGCCGCCGCCGGTGATCCAGACAACCTTATCTTTTAGCGTATTGAGCGGCACCGAAGAGATTCTCGCGTTGTTGCTGGGTCATTTCGGTGCGGCGCCGGTCGGCGAGGACCTGTAGCGCGCGCTTCACCGCGGGGCGCTCGGCAATGCGGTCGCGCCATTCCTTGACGCGCGGATATTCGTCGATGTTGACGCCCTGACGTTCCGGGAAGCGCAACCAGGGCATGGTGGCCATGTCGGCGATCGTGTATTCCTTGCAAGCAAGCCACGGGCTCTCGCTCAACCTTTTTTCCAGCACACCGTAAAGCCGGTTGGCCTCGTTCTTGTAGCGGTTCATGGCGTACTCGATCTTCTCCGGCGCGTAGCCGAGGAAGTGGTGTGCCTGCCCGAGCATCGGGCCGATGTGCCCCATCTGGAACATGGTCCACTGCATCACCTTCCAGCGATCGGCCACGTTCTTGGGCAGAAATTTGCCCGTTTTGGAGGCGAGGTAGAACAGCATCGCGCCCGACTCGGCGAGCGCGAACGGCTTGCCATCCGGACCTTCGGGATCGACCATCGCCGGCATCTTGTTGTTGGGCGAAATCCTGAGGAAGTCGGGCTTGAACTGGTCGCCCGCGCCGATGTCGATCGGAATCACCCGGTAGGGCGTTCCGGTTTCCTCGAGCATGATGTGGATCTTGTGGCCGTTGGGCGTCGGCCACGTATAGAGGTCAATCGGTTTCATCTTAGTCTTCCGAGTTGATGACAATAGTGCGCGCGATCTTATCGTGCCAACCCTGCTTGCGGCGGTCGACCGCCGCCCACAGGAAGCCGAGATACAACGGCAACGCGGACAGGAAATAGGCGAGGAAGCGCACCACCAATCGCGCGAGCGACGGCGGCGCCCCGGTTGAGGCATCGACGATGCGCACGCCAAGCGCGATCTTGCCGGGGGTCGCACCGCAATAGCGCCAGAAGCCGACGACCATGATGGCGATCGCAAGGAAAGCGAGCAGGTCCCACGAGTGTTCGGCGGGATCGAGCGAGACTTCGCGCATGCCGAAGCCGAGCACCATCACGGGCACCGTGACGACGATCACGATCAGCCAGTCGATGAGGAGCGCAGCGGCGCGCTGCCAGAACCCGGCGTAGTCAGGCGAGCTTGACGAGCTGCTTGCCAAAGTTCCCGCCCTTCAGAAGCGACACGAGTCCCTGCGGCGCGTTTTCGAGCCCTTCGACCACGGATTCGCGCGTCTTCAGCTTGCCGCCGGCGTAATAGCCGCCGAGCGCCTTCAGCGCCTCGCCGTAGCGATCCTTCCAGTCGAACACGATCATGCCCTGCATCTTCAGCCGGTTGACGAGCACGGCGCGCAGGTTCTTCACGCGGTAGGGCTCGGTCGCGTTGTAGTCCGAGATCATGCCGCACACCACGATGCGGCCGAAGAGCTTCATGCGCGCGAGCGCGAGATCGAGGATCTCGCCGCCGACGTTATCGAAGTACACGTCGGTTGCCTCGAGCTGCTCGCGCAGCGGCCCCGCCTTGTAGTCGAGACAGGCATCGAAGCCGAGCTCGCGCGTCACGTAGTCGCACTTCTCGCGCCCGCCGGCGATGCCGATCGCACGGCAGCCCCAGAGCTTCGCGAGCTGGCCGACAACGCTGCCAACCGCACCCGACGCGGCCGAGACGAGCACCGTCTCGCCCGGCTTCGGCTGGCCGAGTTCCTTCAGGCCGAAATACGCGGTCATCCCCGGCATCCCGAGCATGCCGAGGTAGTAGCTGAGCGGCGCGCGCGAGCCGTCGATCCGCGTCGCTTCCTTGGTCGCGCCGTAGAGCTGCCAGCCCAGCTGCGTGAGGACGTGGTCGCCCTTCTTGAGGTTCGGGTGCTTCGATTCCATCACCTCGCCCACCGTCTGCCCGACCATGACCTCGCCGATGTCGACGCCCTTCACATAGCTCTTCGCCGCGCTGATCCGGCCGCGCATGTAGGGGTCGAGCGAAAGCCAGAGGTTCTTCACCAGCACCTCGCCGTCCGCGGGGCGCGGCAGGGGCGCTTTTTCCAGACGGAAGTTCTGCGGCGTCACCCAGCCTTCCGGCCGGCTCGCAAGCACGATGCGCTGGTTTTCCATGGCCGCAGTCTAGCGGGGGCAGCCGCGCGCATCGAGCACCGATGCCGGACGCAGCACGCGCAGGATCTCCGGCTCGCCTTCGAACTGCGCGTCGATCAGGACGAGCACCGGGTTGCCCTGCGCCTTCGATACCTCCCCTCTCAGGTTCTCGGCTGCGCGCGTCTCGTCGAGCTTCCAGGCAAGCCCGGTGCGGCATTCCTTGAACGTCGTCCCGTCATAAACGCCCACCATGCGGAACGGGCCGCGCAGCCGCTCGACCTGCGGGTTCTTTCTGAACTTCGCGAGATCGTAGCGGCGGGTGTCGCGCTCGCCGGTGAGCTCGAGCGTTCCTTGGGCGTAACGCCAGCGGCCGAAATCGTAGAACTCCGAGGCGCCGAGCTGATCGCGCAAGAGATAGCTGCCGTCGGGCCGCAACGTCACGGTGACCTCCAGGCAGCCGGGACAGTCGGCGTCGTTGACGAGTGTCGCGGGCAGCGCAGGCAGCGCCTGCGGCGGCGGCTTGACCTCGACCGGCGGGGTGGGAGCCTGGGCGCAGCCGATCAGAGCGGCAAGCGCCCACGCGCTAAAGCGAGGCAAAGCGCTCGAGATGCTCGTCTACGTCGCCGAAGCGCCGTGCGAGCGCGGTCAGGCGTCGGAAAGTGTGGCTCACCTTCAGCTCTTCCGTCATCCCCATCCCGCCATGGAGCTGCACCGCCTCCTGACTCACGTGGCGCGCGGCATCCGCGATCCTGATCTTCGCCGCCGAAACGGAGCGCGCGCGGTCCTGCGCGCTTCCCGCCTGATCCACTTTCGAGCATGCGAGGCAGGCCATCGATCTTGCCTGCTCGTAGGAGATGAACATGTCGACCATGCGGTGCTGCAGCGCCTGGAAGGCGCCGATCGGCACGCCGAACTGCTTGCGGGTTTTCAGATACTCGAGCGTCGTATCGCACGCGAACTTCAACGCGCCCACCGCCTCGGCGCAGGAAAGCGCCGCGCCGAGGTCCAGCACTTCCTCGAGCACGCCGCCGGCAGCGCCGAGCGGCTCGCCTTTGCCTTGAAAAGCCACGTCGCCCGCGGCGAGATCGTCCACGGTTCGATAAGCCGCGACGTTGAACTTGTCGTGGAGCGTGAGCCGCCCATCGCGCGCCAGCACGATGCGCTGCGCGAGCGGCGCGCCGATCACGCCGCGCTCGCCGGTCGCGAACGCAAGCCGCATCCTGCCCTGCGCCACCGCGGGCAGGATCGCCTGCTTCTGCTCCTGCGTACCGCCCTTCGCGATCGCAGCCGCGGCGAGCATCGAGGGCAGATAAGGCTCGACCACGAGCGCCTCTCCGAACGCCTCCACGACGCTCATCAGGTCGACCGCGCCGCCGCCGAAGCCACCGTAGTCCGGCGAAAGCGGCAGCCCGGTGAGCCCCATCTCGGCGAAGTTGGCCCACACACGCTCGCTCCAGCCTTGCGGCGTGGCGAGGATCTTCTTGCGCGCCTCGAAGTCGTAATCCTTCTGCAGATAGCGGCGGACGGAATCGGCGAGAAGCTGCTGCTCTTCGTTGTAATCGAAGTTCATAAGCCCAACGTCATCTTGGCGATGATGTTCCGCTGGATCTCGTTCGACCCGGCGTAGATGGTGGTCTTGCGCATGTCGAGGTAGCGGCGCTCGAGCGCCTGCGTCTCGCGCGCATTGGGATCGGCCGCCTGCATCGCGAGCTCGGTGAGCGCCTGCTGGATCTCGGTGCCTTTGATCTTCAGCATCGACACGTCGGCGCCCGGCGGCTGGCCGGTGCGGCGCATGCGGTCGAGGAAGCGCAGGTTCGTGATCTCGAGCGCCATCAGCTCGACTTCCACGCGCGAAAGCCGGTCGCGCCAGCGCACATCCTTCATCTTCTCCGGGAATCTCTCTTTCAGCTTGCGCAACTCGCGCTTCGATTCGCCGATGCGCCCGGTGTTCATGCGCTCGTAGCCGAGAAGGTACTTGGCCACGGTCCAGCCCTGGTTCTCCTTATGAACCAGGTTGTCGGCCGGCACCTTGACATCGTCGAAGAAAACTTCGTTCACGTGATGCGCCCCGTCCATCAGCATGAGCGGCCGCAGCGTGATGCCCAGGCTCTTCATGTCGATGAGCAGGAAGGAGATGCCTTCCTGGCGCTTCTCCACCGTCGGGTCGGTGCGCACCAGGCAGAAGATCCAGTCGGCGTAGTGCGCGAGCGTGGTCCAGATCTTCTGGCCGTTCACCACGTAGTGGGCGCCTTCCTTCACCGCTTTGGTTTTCAGCGAAGCGAGATCGCTTCCCGACCCTGGCTCCGAATAGCCCTGGCACCAGAAATCTTCGCCGTTGTAGATACGCGGCAGGAAGCGCTTTTTCTGGGCGTCGGTGCCGAACGCGATGAGGACTGGCGCACACATATTGATGCCGAATGGAATGATCGGCGGCGTGCCGGCGTAGCCGAGCTCTTCCTCGTAGATGTAGCGCTGCACCGCGCTCCAGCCGGTGCCGCCCCAGTCCTTCGGCCAGGCGGGCGCGACCCAGCCTTTGGCCGCGAGGATGCGGTGCCAGCGCATCAGCTCTTCCTTCGAGTAGTGCGCCTTGTCCTTCAGCTCCTGCGGAAGGTTCGCGGCCAGCCAGGACCGGACCTCGTCGCGGAACGCCAGCTCTTCAGGGGAGTAATTGAGGTCCATGGCTAGAGAATAGTAACGCCGCCGTCGGCAACGATGCATTGTCCGGTGATAAACGCGGCAGCAGGCGACGCAAGAAAAACGGCGATGCCGCCGATGTCGCGCGGCTCTCCAAGACGCCGCAGTGGTGTGTTTGAAACGCGTTCTTCGGCGCGCTTGGGGTCCTCCCACAGCGCGCGAGCGAACTCGGTCTTGATGAGCCCAGGGGCGATCGCGTTCACGCGCACGTTCTTCGGCCCCCATTCCGCCGCTAGGTTGCGCACCAGGTGATGTCCCGCCGCCTTCGACATGCCGTAAGCCCCGATCACCGTATTGGCAATGATCCCGCCGATCGAGCCGACCAGGATGAAGCTTCCGCCGGCGGTCATGCCGGGCAACGTCATCCCGGCGAGCCACAGCACGCTCTTCAGGTTGTTGGCGAAGATCTTGTCGAAGGCTTCGTCGCCGATGCCGGTGAGCGGACCGTAATAGGGATTGGTCGCGGCGTTGGCGACCACGATGTCGATCCGCCCCCACCGGGCGCGTGTTGCGTCGACGAGCGCCTGTAACTCTTCCTTGCGCGACACGTTGCAGGGCATGGCGAGCACCTCGATGCCGCTTCGCGCCAGGTCGGCTTCGGTTTCGGCGCAGGCATCGGCCTTGCGGCTGCAGATCGCGACCTTCGCGCCGGCTTTGCCAAGCTCTTCCGCGATCGATCGTCCGATGCCGCGCGTTGCACCGGTCACGAGGGCGATTTTTCCCGCCAGATCAAAGAGGGAGCGCATATTTCGCTATGTGAAATCTCGGATGACTAAGTTGACACGCCCGCGTGGGCGGACAGAATAGCGAAACGCGCAGCGTTCCGCGCGTTTCCACCGACCCCAGAACTCGACCGAAAGACAAGGAGACAGCATCTAAATGGGCGCACCCGAAGCCACGGCCGCTATTTCCCCGAACCCGGCGACGTTCAGCTACGAGCATGAAGGCGACCGCCAGTTCGCGACGACGTTGGCACGTGGCCTGGAAGTCTTACGTTGCTTCACGCCGCTGGAACCGTTGCTCGGCAACAAGGAAATTTCGGTGCGCACCGGCTTACCCAAGCCTACCGTTTCCCGGCTTACGTACACGCTCACCAAGCTCGGATACCTGCGCCACAACATGCGCCTCGGCAAGTATCAGCTCGGCTCGGCGGTGCTCTCCATCGGCTATCCGCTGCTCGCCTCCATGAACGTGCGCCAGGTGGCGCGGCCGCTCATGAAGGAACTCGCGGACTACTGCAATGGTTCAGTCTCCATGGGCGTGCGCGATCGCCTCAACATGGTGTACGTCGAGTCCTGCCGGAGCGGAAACAGCATCACTACGCTTCCGGATATCGGCACCTCCGTTCCGATTTCTCAGTCGGTGATCGGCCGCGCGTTCCTTTCGGCGTGTACCCCGCCCGAGCGCGAGTCAGTGCTCAACCAGATGAAGGTGAAGGAACCGGAGGCGCACCGCAAGTTCCGCCCGTCGATCGACAAGGCGCTCGACGACATCCGCTCGCGCGGGTTCTGCGCGAGCACCGGCGAGCTGCGCCGCGAGGTTTATGCGGTCGGCGCGCCAATGCGCCGCACGGTCGACGGCGAAATCGTGTCCTTCAACTGCACCGTGCCGGGCTTCATGGTGAAGAAGGGGCAGCTCGAGGATGATCTTGGCCCGAGGTTAGTGGCGATGGTGAGAAACATCGAGGCTTCGCTGGGGCTGCACTAGCCGCTGGAAGAGTTCGAAGAACTAGCCCACTACGTCGCAAGCCTCGACGACGAGGCCTGGTACGCCACGACGCGCCTGTGGCGCATCTTCGTCATCCTGGTCGTGGCATGGGCGCTGCAGGCGCTCGCCGGGCGCCTCATCCGCGTGTTCCGCGGCTACATGGCGAGCCGCACGAGCGCGGCGGACGAGTTACGCCGCATCGACACCGTCGGCAACGCGTTTCGCTACTTCGCCTCCGTTGTCGTGGTGCTCGTCGCCGGGATGCTCATCCTCAATGAGCTCGGCATCTCGATCGCGCCGATCCTCGCCACCGCCGGCGTGGCCGGCATCGCCATCGCGTTCGGCGCGCAAAGCCTCATCAAAGACTACTTCACCGGCTTCTTCCTGCTCATCGAAGATCAGATCCGCCAGGGCGATGTGGTCGAGATTTCGGGAAAGAGCGGCGAAGTCGAGGAAGTGACGCTGCGCTACGTGCGGCTGCGCGACAACGACGGCTTCGTGCACTTCGTGCCGAACGGCGAGATCAAGCTCGTTACCAACCGCACACGCGGCTTCGGGCAGGCCGTGATGGATGCGGTCATCAAGAGCAGCCAGAGCGTCGAGGACGCCTTCCAGGCCATGCGCGATGTTGGCCGCGAGATGCGTCAGGATGCCGCGTTCGCGCCTCAGATCCTCGGCGACGTGCAGATCGCCGGCATCGAGCGCTGGGAGCACTTCGGCGTGTTCCTGCGCTGCCGCATGAAGGTGCTGCCGGAGGAGCAGTGGCGTGTGCGCGCGGAGTTCATGCGTCGGCTGAAGATTGCGTTCGAGCAGCGCGGCATCCAGAGTCCCTGAGCAGTTCATGGATGCGCCGCACGCCGTCGGTGAGCGCGGCCGGACCCGGCTGGAGAATATCCGCTGACTTGATCTCGTAGAGCCGGTTTTCCCGCACCGCCGGTAGGTCTTGCCAGCCCGGCCGGGCCGCGACCCGCTCGGGCCTGAACTTCTTTCCGCACCAAGAGCCGAGCATCACGTCCGGCCGTCGCGACACCACGAGATCCGGAGTCACGATTCGGCCGTGCGCCGCCTGCGAGTGCGAGCGCTCCGAGAAGATGTCCTCGCCGCCGGCGATCTCGATGAGCTCGCTCACCCAGCGGATGGCGCTGATCATCGGCTCATCCCATTCCTCGAAATAGACCTTCGGCCGTCGCTCGAACCGGCCGGCCGCGGCGCGAATCTCCTCCAGGCCCTGCTCGAGGGACGCGACAAGCGCCTCGCCCTTCTTCGCCGCCCCGACGAGCGAAGCGAGCGCGAGGATCATGTCGAGGATTTGCTGCACCGAGCGCTGGTTGAAGATGAGCACGTTCAAGCCCGCTTTCGCGAGATCGCGAGCAATGTCGGCCTGGAGATCGGAGAAGCCGATCGCGAGATCGGGCTTGAGCTCGAGGATTTTGTCCGTGCGCGCCGAAAGGAACGCGCTCACGCGCGGCTTCTCGCGCCGCGCGCGCGGCGGCCGCACCGTGTAGCCGGAGATACCGGCGATGCGACGCTCCTCGCCCAGGAGATAGAGGATCTCGGTGCTCTCTTCGGTGAGGCAGACGATGCGCTCGGGATAACGCGCAGGCATTCCCGTATTATCGAACCATGGGGCCGCTCGCCGGGATCAAGGTGCTGGAGTTCGAGTCGATCGGGCCAGCGCCGTTCGCCGGCATGCTCCTCGCCGACATGGGCGCCGACGTGCTGGTCATTGATCGGCCGGCGAGCACGGATCTTGGCCTCAAGCGCGAGCGCTGGTACGACGTGATGATGCGCGGCAAGCGCTCGGTGACTTTGGACTTGAAATCGAACACCGCGCGTGAGGCGGCGCTTGCGCTGGCTGGCAAGGCGGATGCCCTCATCGAAGGTATGCGCCCCGGCGTGATGGAGCGGCTCGGCGTTGGCCCCGACGAGGCGTTGAAGAGTAATCCGCGGCTGGTCTACGGACGCATGACCGGCTGGGGGCAGGACGGCCCGCTAGCGCCGCGCGCGGGACACGACATCAATTACATCGCGCTTGCCGGCGTCTTGCACGCGTTCGGGCGCAAGGGCGAAGCGCCGGTGCCGCCGCTCAACCTCATCGGAGATTTCGGTGGCGGCGGCATGCTGCTCGGCTTCGGCGTCGCCTGCGCGCTCATCGAAGCGGCGCGTTCCGGGAGGGGCCAGGTGGTCGATGCGGCGATGGTGGAAGGCGCTGCGCTTCTTGCCACCATGTTCGCCGGTTTTCTCAAGGCTGGTTCCTGGAGCGAAGCGCGGGGCGACAATATCCTCGATACGGGCGCTCCCTGGTACGACGTGTACGAGACAAAGGACCGCAAGTACGTCTCAATCGGCTCCATCGAGACGCGTTTCTACGAGGAGCTTTTGCAAAAGCTCGGCGTGCCTGACCTCGGGCAGCACGACCGCAAACGCTGGCCAGAGATGCGCGAGCGTTTTGCGACAGTTTTCAAGAGCAAGACGCGCGACGAATGGTGCAAGGTGTTCGACGGCTCCGACGCCTGCTTTGCCCCGGTCCTCTCCTGGTCCGAGGCGCGCCGCGATGCGCATAACGTTGCGAGGAAGGCCTACGTGGAAGTCGCGGGCGTGGAGCAGCCTGCGCCGGCGCCGCGCTTCTCGCGCACCCCCGCCGGCGTGCGCCGCTCGCCGCCGGAGCGCAGCGAGGGCGGACGCGCGGCGCTCGCCGACTGGGGCTTCGACGCGAAGGCTATCGACAGGCTGAGGTCCCTCGGCCTCGGAGCCA
>JAICPQ010000199.1 GCA_025929745.1 Burkholderiales bacterium
AATAGGGCGGCGGGTAGTAGCCGTACCAGGACCACGGATAAGCGAATCCGAACCCGACACCGACGAACGTTGTGCTGTGGTGATGGCCGTGATGATGGTGGCCCTTGAAGTGGCTATGGCCATGGCCGACATGCCCTCCGTAGACCTTGCCGCCGCTGGCATGCCCTCCGTAGACCTTGCCGCCACTGACATGCCCGCCGTAGGCCTTGGCGCCGCCGACATGTCCGCCGCCGCCCTTGCGCGCAAGCGCCGATTCGCTAACAACTACTGCGAGCGCAAGAAGTAGTGCTGTGGCTGTGGCCGCCGCACGCATCGCTTTAGGCTACACCCGTCGGCGCGCAAGAGGGTAACTAGTTGTTACACCGGCCGCTTTTCTCAGTGGTTGTCTGGCGTAACGGGAGCATCAGTGCGCCGGCAGAAGCTAGAAGCGCGATCAGCGCGCTCCACAGCGCGGCGTCGAAGCCGAGCGAGCGCTCTGCTAGGAAGCTGACGATCAACGGACCTGCGACCTGACTCGCCGCGAAGGAAGCCGTCATCGCCGCGACGAGCACATAAGCGCCGCCGCCGGCCACTTCGCGCGCTACCTGGACGCCTGCGAGCGTTGCAACGACGAAGGTGCCGCCGACGAGAAGCGCGCAGCCGATGATTCCCGTCAGGCCTTGGACGAAAAGCGCGCTGGCGACGCCAAGAGCCATGACGCACGTGCTCGCCATCCACAGGCGACGACCGTTCAGGCGGCGTGCAAAGGCGCCGGCCATAAGCGTGGATGCGACCGCGGCCGCGCCGAACACCGGCCATGCCCATCCGAAGATTGCCGGGTTCTGGATCACCGCCTTCGCCATGACCGGCACGAACGTCGCCGGAATGATGTAGCCGATGCCGAAAGCGGCGTAGCACGCGACGAGGCGAAGTGCGTCGGGCGTCCAGCGATAGCGGGTGAAAGGAACCTTGGTCGCGCTGCCCACGTCCTTGACCACCGGCCATACCGTAGCGGTGACGAGGAAACCGGCGACGCCCAGGAGCAGCCACGCCATGCGTGAGCCGGCGCCGAGCGTCATGAGCGCGATGCACAGAGCGCCGGCGAAGACGATCCCGGCGCCGACGCCGGCAAACACCACCCCATTCAGCGCCGGACGGCCGAGAACCGCAAGGCGCGCCGCGCACCATGAGCTCACGTGAATCAGCACCCAGGCGCTCGATACCCCGGCGAGCGCGCGGAGTGCCAGGTAAGCCAGCATGTCGTTGGCGAATGCCATCGCCACAGTCGCGGCCGCAGTGATGGCGAGTGACGCGCGCACTGCATGGTCGGTTCGCGCCGGCTGCACCATCGCCCAGAGCGCGCCTATGAGGTAGCCCACATAGTTCGCCGCGGCGAGCCGGCCGCCATCGGCGAGCGAGAGGCCGGTGTCCTCCTGCATCATCGGCAGGATCGGCGTGAAAGCGAAGCGGCCGATTCCCTGCGCGAGCGCAAGCGCGAGCAGCCCGGCAAGGGCTGTGATCCCCGCGATGCTTGAGCTTCGAGCGATGAACGAAGACTAACGCGCGCCGGCGCCGCCGGTCGTGCCGCCGCCGACGCCCGGACCGGTGCTTCCTGCGCCGGAGCCCATTCCGATCGACTCCGGTCCACGCTCGGGCCCGGGGCCCGCGTGCGGCGCTCGCTCGTCCCGGCGTGCCGCATCGCGCAGCGCGCGCAGGCAGCGCTCCTTCTCATCGCCGCGCATGGCTTCGCAGCGCTGCAGATCCCTGTCGACCGCCGCGGCGGGTCGCGACGGGAGCGGCGTGTCGCGGATCCGCGTGCCGGGGCCGTCGGCCCACGCGTTCAAAGTGAAGCTCAAGAGAGCACCGACGGCGTAGGACCTGATCATCAGCGCACCGTGCTGGTCGGCGGAGTGCTTTGTGGCCAAGTGGTTCCAGGCGGCTGGGTGCTCCCGCCAGTGGCAGCATTGCCGGCCTGGAGGCATTTGTCCCTTTCGGCGCCGATCAAGTTTTCGCACGGGTTGAGTCCGCCCACCGGCCTGGAGCCGAGAGCCGGCGGCGGGCCACCGAGGGTCGGAGGTGTTGCCGGCGTCACTGTGCTCGGGGTCTGGGTCGGCGGGACGCTCGGCGTAGCTTGATCCGGCTGGGTCTGCGCGAGCGCGGTGGCTGCAGCAAGGAACGACAAGGCGGCGCTAAGCGGCTTGAGCATGATGGGAAGCTCCTTTGGCCGCGGCGCGGCGGCGCAGGCGGGAGAGGGATTTCTTGAGGGCAGGCACGAGCGAACGCTGACGGCGCCCGCGCGCGAGCAGGCGCACGACGCACGCCTCGACGCTGCGGCTCGTCATCGCCCCCGCGAGGGTGCCGTCGACGTAAGCATCGATCACCGCAGGGTGGATGTAGCACTTGCGGCACACCGCCTTGGTATTGCCAAGCTGGCGCGCTACGCGCTCGATGGCGTGCGACAGGCCATTCTTCGGTCCGCACTCACTCAACGCTTCGGCGGCTAGGACGGTGCCCGCCCAGGTGCGGAAGTCCTTGCTCGTGAACTCTTCGCCGGCAATGCTCTTCAGGTAGGCATTGACGTCGGCCGAATCGACCGCGCGAGTCTCGCCGTCCTCGTCGACGTACTGGAAAAGCTCGTAACCGGGGAGGTCGCGCATGCGGCGCACGATCTCCGCGAGGCTGCGATCGTGCAGCGCGAACTGGTGCCACACGCCGCTCTTGCCGCGGAAGCGGAACTCCAGCTTCGTGCCGTTCACGCGCACCTGGCGTGTGCGCAGCGTGGTGAGCCCGTAGGATTCGTTCTCGCGCGCGTACTCGTCGTTACCCACGCGCATGCGCGTCGTCTCCAGCAAGCGCACCACGGTGGCGAGTACCTTGTCGCGCGGCAGACCGGGCAGCGCCAGGTCCTGGCCTACGCGACGACGGATGCGCGGCAGCGCCTTTGCAAACGCAAGCATGCGGCTGTACTTCGTCTCGTCGCGCACCTCGCGCCAGCGGCGGTGATACCGATATTGCTTGCGGCCGCGCGCATCGCGCCCAGTCGCCTGCAGATGGCCGTCCTCGCGCGGGTTAATCCAGACCTGCTCCCAAGCCGGCGGGATGGCGAGTGACTTGATTCGCGCCAACGTTTCGCGCTCGCGTACGGCCCTGCCGTTCAGCTGATAACTAAAGCCGTTGCCGGCACGGCGGCGCGCGATGCCCGCGGCCGCGTCGCTCCCGTACCGCAGCCCCGCGGCCCGGGCCGAGCCGGCTGCGTCCGTGTAAGAAGTTCTCAGGGGAAGGTTCCTCGGCGTCCTTTCTTCATGCCGCCGGTGCTGCGATGAACTTTAGCCTTCGGCCGGACCCCGGTCGGAGGCGGCGCGCTTGTGCGGCAGCCGCCTGCTCCCGGTCCGTCTCCGGGTGCTTGCGTTTTTGCGTCATGCCGGCGCTACCCGCAAACTACATGCCACGATTACCATTCGCGCTCGATGATGCCGCTTCGCCCGATGGCCGCGCTCCTGCAACGGCTGGTCGACAAGATCGACCCGCACGAAGGGCGTTATCGCATGCTCTTCGAGCGCAGCCCGCTGCCGATGTGGGTGGTCGATACACAGACACTGCGTTTCCTTGCCGTGAACGACGCTGGCTTGCGCCTCTACGAATATTCCCGCAATGAATTTCTCGCCATGACGGCTTCCGAGATCAGCCGTGGCGAGGAGATTCCGTTCCGCGATTTCCTGCGCCGCGAAGGCGGTGAAGTGCTGCATGGCGTGTTCCGGCACGCAAAAAAAACCGGCGAGATGATCGACATCGAGGGCGTGGGACACCTGGTCGCGTGGCGCGGCCGTCCGGCGCGCCTGGTGCAGATCAACGACATCACCGAGCGCCTGCGCACGCAGCAGACGCTCGAGCGCCTGAATCGCGAGCTCGAGCTCTCGCACGAGCGCCTGCGCGCGCTGTCGCGGCGCCTGTTCGAGGTGCAGGAAGAGGAGCGCCGCCGCCTCGCGCGCGACCTGCACGACGACGTGGGACAGGCGCTCACGGCGCTCAAAATCCAACTCGAGTCGCTGGCGCGCGGCGGCGCGGGCGAGCTCGCGGCGCGCTCGCGTGTCGAGGAATGCGTCGATACCGTGCAGCACATGCTCGAGCGTGTGCGTCAGCTCTCGCTCAGCCTGCGCCCGCCGCAGCTCGACGACCTCGGCCTCGCCGCGGCGCTGCGCTCGCACATCGACCGCCAGGCGCGCGTCGCCGGCTTGCAGGCGCATTTCGAAACCGAGGAGGCGCCGCGCGAGCTGCCGCCCGATACCGAGACCGCTTGCTTTCGCGTCGCCCAGGAGGCCATCACGAACGTGCTGCGCCATGCGCGCGCACGCAACGTCTGGGTGCGGCTCTTCACCGCGAATGGGCGGCTCGCAATCTCCGTGCGAGACGACGGCCGCGGCTTCGATCTCGATTCTGTGCGCGAGCGGGCGGCGAACGGCTCGAGCCTCGGCCTCGTCGGCATGGAGGAGCGCATGGCGCTTGCCGGCGGCTCGTTCGAGCTGCGCTCGGCGCCCGGCCAGGGCACGGTGCTCCTCGCGACATTCCCGCTGCCCGCCACCGCGAAGGAGCGCGCGCTCGGATGATTCGCGTGCTGCTCGCAGACGATCACGCGCTGGTTCGCGCCGGCATCCATTCGCTGCTGCAGGGCATGCGCGAGGTGCAGGTCGTGGGCGAGGCCTCGAGCGGCGAGGAGGCGATCGACCTCGCCGACCGGCAGCGGCCCGACGTCGTGCTGATGGACATCGCCATGAAGGGGATTACCGGGCTTGAAGCCGCGGCGCGGATGCGCGAGCGCTATCCCGAGGTGCGCGTGGTGATCCTTTCGATGCACTCCGGCGAGGAGTACGTGCTCCAGGCGCTGCGCGCCGGCGCCGTCGGTTACCTCCTCAAGGACGCCGCGACGGGCGAGCTCGAGCTCGCGCTGCGTAGCGTGATGCGCGGCGAGAGCTGGCTCAGCCCTTCGGTCTCGCGCCAGGTGGTCGAAGGCTACATGCATCGCACCGGCGGCGAAACCGCGCCCGAGGTGCTGACCGCGCGCCAGCGCGAAGTGCTGAAGCTCGTCGCCGGCGGAAAAAGCACCAAGGAGATCGCTTTCCTTCTCAACCTCTCGGTGAAGACCGTGGAGAC
>JAICPQ010000136.1 GCA_025929745.1 Burkholderiales bacterium
CAGGTTCGGCGAGGTTAGATTCGAAGAGCCGGCGCGTCGACAGGCCCGCGTCACTACTCAGTATTGGCGCGATCAATTGGATGCGGTCGGATCCGCGTTCAGGAAAAGATTGGTCACCGCTTCGCGCAACCACTTGTTCCCTGGATCTCTGTGAAAGCGATGGTGCCATTGCTGACTAATTTCGAATTTCGGCGCGCTGAA
Source organism: Burkholderiales bacterium (assembly GCA_025929745.1). GTDB lineage: Bacteria > Pseudomonadota > Gammaproteobacteria > Burkholderiales > SG8-39 > SCGC-AG-212-J23. Next base: position 202 of record JAICPQ010000136.1, read on the forward strand.
GGGCGTTGGCAACACCCGAAGTTGGGCGCCCTTGGCGATCCGCGCGGCAAGCCCGCCGGGAAGAGTGAAGATGAGGTCGGAGGATTCGATGATGGGACCGAGCCCGATGGTGTATGCCAGGCGTACCGCTACGCGGCGCTCGCGGCGGTGCGCGAGAAACACGTCCTCCACCGCCCGGTTCATGAAGGCGTGGCTCGCGGCGGCGGGACGATAAGCGCCATGCACGCCGCTTAGGTAGGCTTCCAACGTCAAAACGTCGCGAATCTTCGGATGCTGCGCCGAAACGACGCACACCAGCGTGTCGCTAAAGAGCCGCCGCCGGTGGAATTGAGCGCCGAAGTCCTGCAATGGCCCGATCACCAAATCGATACCGCCGTCGGCAAGCAACTGCTTCGCGAGGTCCGGATCGATGTCCACAGTTTCCAGCGTGATTCCGGGCGCCTCGGTGCGCGCATGCGCCATGAGTTTCGGCATGAAGCGCAATTGGCCAAGGTCGTTCATTGCGATCCGAAACGTCCTGTCCGAACGTGCGGGATCGAAGATGCGCGCGGCCTGCAGAGCTTCGCCGACCTGGTTCAATGCGTTCTGAATGGGCTGCGCCATCGCCGCGGCAAGCGGTGTTGGAATCATTCGATTACCCGAACGCACGAAAAGCGGATCGCCAAGCGCATCCCTTAAGCGCTGCAAAGCGTTACTTGTCGACGACTGGTTAAGCCCCAGCAACTGAGCGGCGTGTGTCACGCTGCCCGTGCGTAGGACAGCGTCGAAAACGGTAAGCAGATTGAGATCGACCTTCATCCGCGCCTAGAAGCGCTCGGCGCGATAGGGCGCCGGATCGACGAACGGCGCCTCGCCGCACACGAGCTCGGCGACGAGGCGCCCGGTGACCGGGCCGAGCGTGAAGCCATGGTGCGCGTGGCCGAAGGCGAACCACAGCCGCTCGTGGCGCGGCGCGCGCCCGATGATCGGCATCATGTCCGGCGTGCACGGCCGCGAGCCCATCCACGGATCGGCGTCGAGGCGCTCGGCCAGCGGGAACAGCTCGCGTGCGATTGGCTCGGCGCGATTCAGCTGCACGGGGGTCTTCATGCCATCGCGCAGGGCGAACTCCGCGCCGGTCGTGAGGCGAATGCCGGCGCGCATGGGCGCGAGGAAGTAGCCGCGCTCCTGGTCGAGCATCGGATGGTTCAGCACCGCGCTTCCAGCCGCGCGGTAGTGCATGTGGTAGCCGCGTTTCACCGCGAGTGGCAGGTCGTAGCCAAGGCGCCGCGTCACAACATCGGCCCACGGCCCGAGCGCGATAACGACGTCGCGTGCGCTGATGGATCCCTCGACCGTACGCACCGTCCAGCCGGGCTCGAGCGTGCCGGCATTTCCCTGCATGAAGCGACCGCCGAGCTTCTGGAAGAGCGCGAGATACGCAAGCGAGACCGCCTGCGGATCGATCGCGGCGATCGGGTCGATGAAGTGCAGCGCGCCGACGAGCACCGGCGCGACGTGCGGCTCCTTCTCCTGGATCGCTTTGCGGTCGAGGAAAGCCGAGTTGATGCCGAAGTCGATCTTCCATTGCTCCGCCTCGCGGAAGCGGGTGTCGCGCTCGCGCTCGGTGCGGAAGATCTTCATCCAGCCGGTGCGGCGGAAAAGATCCTGCGCGCCGGCCTCGGCGGCGAGCGCGTCGTGCTCGACGATGCAATGCTCGATCAGTCTTGCGTAGAGGCGCGCGATGGCGCGATGGCGCGCGGGGCGCGAGTGCTTCCAGTACTGCCAGAGAAACGGCGTAATGCGCGGGATCGCGCTCGGGTGGTAGTGCGCGTCGATGGTGCGGTTCAGGCTGTAGCGCGCGAGCGCGCCGAAATCGTGCGGGAAGCCGTACGGATAGACGCCTTCGCGCTGCACGAGGCCGGCATTGCCGTACGAGGTCTCGGCGGCGGCGGCGCGCCGGTCGACGAGCACGGTCGAGCGGCCGCGCTTCTGCAGGTGGACCGCGACCGAGACGCCGACGATGCCGGCGCCGAGGACGAGAACGTCGGTGTTCAAAGAAACGGGCTTATCGGCTCAGCCTTTTTCTCAGGGCTTCCTCGACCGTAGTCTGCTCGCCGAGCTCGAGCTTCGCGATCTGGTTGCGGTGCACCTCGTCGGGTCCGTCGGCGAAGCGCAGCGTGCGCGCGTGCGCGTAGGCATGCGCGAGCCCGAAGTCGTCGGAGACGCCGCCGCCGCCGTGCACCTGCATCGCCCAGTCGATCACCTGGCAGGCGACGTTCGGCGCGAACACCTTGATCATCGCGATTTCCTTCTTCGCGACCTTGTTGCCCACGGTGTCCATCTTCCAGGCCGCGTTCAGCACCATGTAGCGCGCGGCGTCGATCATGATGCGCGACTCGGCAATGCGCTCGCGCGTCACGCCCTGGTCGGCCACGGGTCTTCCGAACGCGACGCGCGCCGAGGCGCGCCGGCACATCTTCTCCAGCGCGCGCTCGGCCTGGCCGATCAAGCGCATGCAGTGGTGAATGCGCCCGGGCCCGAGGCGGCCCTGCGCGATCTCGAAGCCCCGCCCCTCGCCGAGCAGCACGCTGGAGGTCGGCACGCGCACGTCTTTGAGCTCGATCTCCATATGGCCGTGCGGCGCGTCGTCGTAGCCGAACACCGGCAAGTGGCGCAGCACCTTGATCCCTTGTGCATTTGAAGGAACAAGCACCATGGATTGCTGGCTGTGCCGCGAGGGATTGTCCGGGTCGGTCTTGCCCATGACGATGTAGATCTTGCAGCGCGGGTCGCCCGCGCCGCTCGACCACCACTTGCGGCCGTTGATGACGTAGTCGTTGCCGTCCCGCTTGATGCGCGTCTGGATATTTGTCGCATCGGACGAAGCGACATTCGGCTCGGTCATCAGGAACGCGGAGCGGATCCGTCCCTCGAGCAGCGGCTCGCACCACTCCTTCACGTGCTCGGGCGTGCCGTACTTGAGCAGCGTCTCCATGTTGCCGGTGTCGGGCGCGGAGCAGTTGAACACCTCGGGTGCCCAGGTGACGCGTCCCATGATCTCGCAGAGCGGCGCGTACTCGAGGTTGGTGAGCGTGCCGCCATGCGACTTCGGCCGCCATAGATTCCACAGCCCGGCCTCGCGCGCCTTGGGCTTCAGCTCCTCGATGAGCGGCACCGGCTGCCAGCGTTTCTCGCTCGCGACATGCTCGTGCCACTCGTGCTCGCGAGGATAGATGTGGCGGTGCATGAACTCGGCGAGCCGCTCGCGCAGCTCCTGCACCTTCGGCGAATATTCGAAGTTCATGCTGCCCTCCTCAGGATCTTTTCGACCTGCTTCCAACCAAGCTCCGCCATCGGCTTCGCGCGGCTGCCGGCATCGCGCGCGTGCGCGCTTGCCGCGGTTCCGTCCACCACGCGCTTCAGAATTCCCTGCAGGATCGCTGCGATGCGAAAGAGGTTGTACGCGAGGTAGAAGTCCCAGTGCGACGGATCGATTCTTTTCTGCCCGGTGCGCTCGCAGTAGCGCGCGACGTACTCGGCTTCGCTCGGGATGCCGAGCGCCTTGAGATCGAGCCCGGCGATGCCGCGGAATTGTCCGGGCGGAATGTGCCAGCTCATGCAGTGATACGCGAAGTCGGCGAGCGGATCGCCGAGCGTGGAGAGCTCCCAATCGAGCACCGCGAGAATGCGCGGCTCCTTCGGATGGAAGATTGCATTGTCGAGGCGATAGTCGCCGTGCACCACGGTCGTGCTTGCGCTCGGTGGAATGTTCTTCGGCAGCCACGCGATCAGGTTGTCCATCGCTTCAACGCGCTCGGTCTCCGAGGCCTGATACTGCTTGGTCCAGCGCGAGATCTGCCGCTCGATGTAGTTGCCTGGCTTGCCGAATTCCTCGAGGCCGACGGCGCGGTAATCGACGGTGTGAAGCTGGGCGATGACACGGTTCAGCTCATCCCAGATCGCCGCGCGCTCGGTCTTCGTCATGCCGGGAAGGGACTGATCCCACAGCACACGTCCATCGACGAAATCCATGACGTAGAACGGCGTGCCGATGACAAGCGCGTCTTCGCACAGCACATGCGGCTTCGCGACGGGGAAGCCGGTCGGATAAAGCGCATGGATCACGCGAAATTCGCGATCGACGGCGTGCGCGGACGGGAGCAGCTTTCCCGGCGGCTTGCGTCGCAGCACGAAGCGCCGGCCCGCCGCGTCGCTGACGTTGTAGGTCGGGTTGGACTGGCCGCCCTTGAACTGCTCGACCGCGAGCGGACCGCGCAGCTCGGGAATGTGCTGCGCGAGGTAGTGCTCGAGCGACGAAACATCGAAGCGGTGGCGTTCCTCGACGGGCTTGGTGCCGATAAACTGCTCGAACATGCCGGCAAAAGCTTACCCCAAAAGCTTCAGCGTCTCGCACCTGCGCGGCTCGAGATTCGAGCGGCGCGGCCTGCGCAGCTACTTCGAGTATCGCGATCTCGGCATCGAGCGCGCGACGCGCGGCAAGGTCGTCGCGCACGTGATCCGCGCGCGCCCTGGAAAGGCGCCGCACGGCGAATGGCACGCGCACGAGTGCAACGTGCAGTTCGTCTACGTGCTCAAGGGCTGGGTGCTATTCGAGTACGAAGGCGTCGGCCGCGTGATGATGAAAGCTGGCAGCTGCTTCTACCAGCCTCCCAACATCCGCCACCGCGAGCTCCGCCACTCGAAGAATATCGAGATGCTCGAGATCGTCGCGCCGGCGCAATTCAAGACCTACTCTTTGGAGAAACCTGCAGCCAGAAAGTCACCGGCCCGTCGTTCACGAGGCTGACCATCATGTGCGCGGCGAAGCGTCCGGTTTCGACGCGCGCGTGCCGATTTCTGGTTTCTTCCACAAACCGCCCATAAAGACGCTCGCCCTCTTGTGGCGATGCGCCCGAAGAAAAGCTCGGCCGCGTGCCGCTGTTGGTATCGGCCACCAAGGTGAACTGCGGTACGACGAGAAGGCCGCCGCTCGTATCCTTGACCGAAAGATTCATCTTGCCCGCGCTGTCCGCAAACACGCGGTAGCCGAGCACGCGCTCGGCGAGGCGCGCGGCTTCCGCTTCGCGGTCGTCGCGCTCGACGCCAAGGAGAACGAGAAGCCCGGCGCCGATCGCGCCCAGGGTTTCGCCGCCGACGGCGACGCGCGCCTCGGCGACCCGCTGGATCAGCGCGATCACGCGATGATGTCGGGGATGAGCCTGGCGCGCAGGCGCTGGATCTGATCTTTGAGGAGGAGCTTGCGTTTCTTCAGCCGCTGGAGCTGCAGCCGATCCTGCGTGGGATCGACGACGAGGCGTCCAATTACGTCGTCGAGATCGTGGTGCTCGACCTCCAGCGCCTGGAGGCGCACGCGGATCTGAACCTTTTCCTCTTCGGTCGGAGGAGTATCGATCACGCTTTCAGGGCATCATGCCGATGGCGCCAATCCTATCCCGATAGCGCGCGCGGCGGTAGTCCTCCGGCCGCCTCAGCTAGTAGGTCCTCGACGGCCGAAAGTACTCCACCCGGTCTATGGAGCGCACCTTGACCTCCGCCACGCGCGCGCCCTTCAGAACCTTGAGCGGCACCTCGGTGCCTGCCGGGCCCCGGCCCCAAAGCTTTCGGTAGAAGTCAGCCAGCGTGCTCACTTCTTCGTTGCCAACCGCGAGGAGGATGTCCCCGCTTGTCAGCCCTGCGCGCGCGGCCGGACCGTCGGGCGAGACCCGGCCGACAAAGAGGCGGCCGCGCACCTCCTCGGCATTCAGGCCAAGCCACGGCCGCGCCGGGCCGTTGCGCCGGCCCCTGGCGATCAGGTCCTCGAGAATCGGCTTCAGGACGTCGACCGGTACGAACATGTTGCCGGGCGACTGGGTGCCCGGCGCGCCGGCGTCCGGAACGATGAGCGAGCCGATGCCGAGCAGCTCGCCGCTTGCGCCGATGAGCGGCGCGCCCGACCAGTCCATGACCGGCGGGTAGGTGAAGATCGCCGAATCGAGCAGGTATTCCCAGTTGCCCGAGAACGCGCGGCGCGACACCACATAGACAATCGCCGGCGCGTCGCGCGAGGACGCGCTCACCGCCATCGCGGGGTCCCGCTCGCCGAGCGCCGCCGAGTCGCCAAGCGCAAGCGGCTTCGCCGGCATGCTGCCGATCACTTTAAGAAGCGCGAAACCGCTCGCGTGGTCGTACGCCACCACGGTAGCCGGCAGCGTGCGGCCATCCGCCCCGGTTACCTGGACCGTCTCCGCCTCGATGACGAGATAGGCGATCGTGAGCACGTAACCGTCGCGCACGATCGCGCCGCTGCCGCTGCGCTGCAGGCCGAGCGTCTCGGCGCTGCGTGCATCTTTTTGAATCTTCGCGCTGATTCCGACGACCGCGTTCAGCGTTTCCGCGGCCTTGTCCTGGGCGAGCGCGGCTGCGGAAACGAAGGCAAGCACAAAAAGGAATCGACGCATGATCGGCCTCCGTTTGCGTGATCATGCGCCCGCCGGAACCGAACGCGCAATGAGCTAATATTTCGGCTCACCCATGTTCCTGATCCTTCTCGGCGGATCGCTTGCGCTCGGCGCCAGCTTGTTCGTCGCGGCGAGTTTCACCGCGGGAAGCTTCGTGTCCGTGCGCACGGTGGCCGCGATCACCGGCTGGCTCTTCGTTCTCGCAACCCTTGGCTGCCTGCTCGGGCTGCGACAGTCGAGCTTCGCAAGGCTGACGGCCGGCGCAGTCACGTTCTGCTCCGGGCTGCTTCTCGTGTACGTGGCCCATTTCGAATGGACCGCGATCCGGCCCATGCCGGCCGCTTACGCGGCGGCCAAACCGCTGCATGCGGACCCGAAACTGATCCAGGCACCCGCGCTCAAGCTCGCCGCGGCGCTCGGTATGAGCGAGACCGCCGCTTGGGAGAGAGCGAAGACCGCGCCTCCGACCAAGCCGATCTATGCGGTGGCATCGGCGCCGTGCGCCGTTACAGGAATCGAGTCGCTGCAATGCCTGCGCTGCTCGGAGAAGAGCGGTGTCGCGCTGCTCGTCTGCCGCGAGAGCGCGCGCCTGGAGTTCTGCGAAGGTCAGCACTTCGCCGACGCGACCTGCCCATCGCCTTATCCACACTCGTACCCCGGGTGAAGTCGGCCTAGCCGCACATGCGGCTTCTCAGCTGCGCCGCGCGCCGCGGCTTAGCGCTTCGGCCTTCGCCTATTTGACGCGAAGCATTTCGTGACCGCAGCGCTCAATTCTTTTCTGGCCTCGTCGGCCGGGAAGCGCGGCAGGTTGA
>JAICPQ010000166.1 GCA_025929745.1 Burkholderiales bacterium
GAGCGCCGTCTCCGCCGCTTCCTGCACGCGCGGATCGAGCGATGTGAAGATGCGCAGGCCCTCGGTGCGCAGATCGGCCTCGTCGTAGTCGCGCCGCAGCTGCCGGTGCACGAGCTGCAGGAACGCGGGGTAGGGCGTGGTGCCCGTCCCCGTCTTCTTGCTCACGCCGAGCGGCGCGGCGCGCGCAGAGGCGTAATCCTCCGGCGTGATAGCGCGCTGGTCGCGCGCCTCGCGCAGCACGAAGTTGCGCCGCTCGAGCGCGCGTTGCGGATGGCGATGCGGGTCGTAGTGCACCGGGCCGCGGATCATGCCGACGAGGAGCGCCGACTCGGCGGGAATGAGGTGCTGGACTTCCTTGCCGAAATAGAACTGCGCCGCGAGTCCGACGCCGTGGATCGCACGGTCGCGGTCCTGGCCGAAGTAGATCTCGTTCAGGTAGGTCTCGAGGATCTCGTTCTTGTCGTAGTGCAGCTCGAGCAGCACCGCCATCAAGAGCTCGGTCACCTTGCGCCGCACCGTGCGCTCGGGCGTAAGGAAGAAGTTCTTTACGAGCTGTTGCGTGATCGTGCTGCCGCCCTGCACACGGTCGGTGAACACGCTGCGCGCCGCGCGCGCGAGGCCGCGCAGATCAAAGCCGGCGTGATAGAAGAAGCTCCGATCCTCGACCGCGATCAGCGACTCCACGAAATGCTTCGGCACTTCGTTGAGCCGCACGAGGATGCGATCCTCGTTGTTCGCCGGATAGATGCCGCCGATTGCGAGCGGTTCGAGGCGCGCGAGGGGCAGCTCGGCGCCGCCCGCGTCGCGCAGGCCGCTTACCTTGCCCTGATCGAACGAGACGGTGACGCGCTTCGCCGGCTGACGCCCGTCCCAGAACACGAACGCGCGCAGCGCAATTTCGAGCGAACCCTCGCTCTTGCGGAACCATCCCGTCTCGCCTTCGGGCGGCGCTTCGCGATAGCCGAGGCTCCGCAGTTCGTCCTCGAGGTCGGCCTGCGAGATACGCAGCCCCTGGTGCACCTCGAGCGGACGCGCATAAATGCGCGCCGGCAGCGCGAAGCGCCGCCCCTCGAACTCGTTGCGCACGCGGATATCCAAGTACAGCGTGAAGCCGGCGGCGAGCAACGTGCCGGCGAGGAACGCATACCAGAGAAACTTGCGGAGAGAAGAACGCCGCGCCATCGGCGGCATTCTACTAAGCGGGGCGCTGCCTCCGCTTTGTCATAAGTCTTCCATTATGTGCTTCCTTCCCCGACCGTATCCGCCGCGTACGCCCGACGTGCGCCCATCGGCCTATCGCGACCGCTCGTCGTGTCCTTGCGCGTCTGGCGCTCGGTTGCGCCATTGATCTCCGCGCCGATCAGCACTGCGTACGACGATAGCAAAAACCACATGAGCAGAATCACGACCGCGCCCGCGGCGCCGTACGTCTCGTTGTAGTTGCCGAAGCGCGTCACGTAGACCGAGAACAGCGCCGAGCCAATGATCCACAGTGCGACCGCGATCGCCGCGCCCCACGTCACCCAGCGCCAGCGCGGCTTGGCGCGGCTTGGCCCGTAGCGGTAGAGCGCCGCGAAGCCCAGGATTGCGAGCAGCGCGAGCACCGGCCAACGTACAAACGAAAGAACGGTCTCGAGGATTCCGCCGAGGCCGATCAACTTGAGGAACGCTGGTACGCCGACGACCAGCGCGATTGCAAGAACAACTGCGATGACGCCGCCGAAGGTGAGGATGAGCGCCGTGCCGTAGAAACGGATGAAGCCGCGGTTTTCGTCCTCGTGGTAGGCCACGTTCAACGCCTCCATGAGCGTGCGCACGGCCGATGAGGCGCTCCAGAGCGCGAGCAGAAGGCCCGCGATCGCGCCGACGCCGAGCGCGGCGCGATCGGTGGTCGCAAGGTCGTGCAGCTGCCCGAGCAACAGCTCGGCCGCCTGCGGCGGCAGCAAGTGGCTGATCGCGCTCACATGCTGCTCGACCTGCGCAGGCTCCACGAGAAGGCCGTAGAAACCGACAAGCGCGACCAGCCCCGGAAAGACCGCGAGCAGGCCGTAGAACGCAACACCGGCGGCAACGATCGAGAGCCGGTCGCGCTTGATCTGCTTCTTGACCTGCTTGGCCACATCCAGCCAGCCGCGCGCGGCCTCGGCGGCCGCCGCCACTACCAGGCGCCTTTCTTGTCCGGTCCGCTTGCCGTTGGCCCCGGGTTCTGGCGCGGCGGCTGCGTCTGCGGGGGCGTACGGGGCTGGACGTGCGGCTTTGCTTGCCCCTGTTGTGGCTGCTGGCTCACGCTTTGGCCTTGAGCCTGCTGCTTTCCTTCGCTGCTTGCGTTTTCCACCACCTGCTTGACAGTCTCCTGCGCTTTCTCGAGTTGCTGCGCGCCGGTCTCCTTCGCTTTCTCCATCAGACTGCGGCTCGCCTCGCCCATCAGCTCCTCTTCCTTCTGCGTCCTGGGCGCCATGGCGGCAAGCACTGCTCCGACTGCGAGACCGATGGCGCCGAGGGCCAACGGTTGTTCGTGCACGAGATAGTCGACGCCGCCACGCGCGCGCTCCCATTGATACTTCGCCGAGTCCGTCATCTGGCCAGCGCGGTCGCGCATCGACGACATGCTGCCCGTGACACGATCCTTCGCCGAGCTCAGGCTGTCGGATGTGCTTTGCATCGCGCTGCTCGCCTTGTCGCGCATCGCTCCGATGCCCTCGCGCAACCCGGATCCCGATGTCGCGGCGTAGCTCTGCTGCGCGGGCTGGCGACCGAGCGCCATGAGCCAGCCGATCCCGATCGCAGCGAGTGCGATCGGCAGCGGGTTCTGCTTGGCGGTGCCGCCGAGGTTCTGCACGTATTCCGCCGCGCCGCTATGGCGCAGGTAATCGAGTCCTTGATCCACGAGTTGACCCGGCGTGAGGCGGTGCTCGATCGCCGAGAGCGTGCGGTCCATCTCGTCGCGCGTGCGGTCGATCTCGGCCAGGATCTCCTCGGGGCGCTTCTCGCCGTTGCTGCGGTGCTTCAGTTCGCCGTTGTTCCTCATGTCGCGTGCTCCTTTGCAAGCCTAACGTCCCGCTGCAGCGATTGCATCGTGCGCTCGGGTGTGAGCTTCTCCGCCGTAATCTGCTTGCGACCGCGGGAAAGAAGGACGTAGCCAATGATCATGACCACCAGTCCGACGATGAGCGGCGAGAGCCAGACGGAATGTTCGGTGTCGAGCATGAGCTCGAGCGCGCCCACCGCCGCGAAGAGCAGCACGATGAATCCGGCGAAGAGCACGGCGCCGCCCGCGGCGATCTCGCCGGCCCCCGAGGCGACCTGCGACACTTTCTGGGAGAGCTCCGCCTTCGCGAGCTGGGCCTCCTGGTGCACCAGGGTCTGCGTCTCGCGCCATAGGTCGGCGAAAAGCCCCATCAGCGAACGTCCTTGCGCGTACTCGCGTTCGGGAAAGTCTTGTTGCGGTATCGATGCCATTGAATGTCCTTTGCTAAACGCCGGTCATGGAGGTGAAGTCGGTCTGGCGATGCGGCTGGCTGTCCCGACTGCCGGCCTTGAGGAAGCGCGTCGCGAGAAACCCCGCGGCCGCGGCGCAGACGAAGAACGCGACCGGCTGGCTGCGCGCGAACGATTCGACTTCACGCACCATGCCGTTCAGGTCTTTCGTGCGCAGCGTGCTGGAGACGCGCTCCAGCCCATCGGCCGCCCATTCGGCCATGTGCGCCGCCGTGCCTTCGCCGCCGTCCGATTCGCGCGCCGCCTTGCGTAGTGCCCCGGCGAAGCTTCCGAGGCTCGATGCCGCGGTATCCTTCTGTTGTGTCAGGGACGAACGCACGGTCTCGTCAGCGTTTTTCATGACGTCGCGTGCCTGCTCCTTCGTAGATTGCGTTGCACGTTGCAGTGGGTCCTGTGCTGGGGGTGTCGTAGCCATATCGGCCGCTCCTTTCCGAGGGAATGCACGGGGAGATGCAAGTGCCATGCGCGCGCTGGTGGTCGGACTGAGGGAAGATTAGTAGGCGAAATGCTGAACCTTTGCGGAATTGACCACGTAGTGTTGCGCGTCGCGGACATCCAAATGATGCGGCGCTTCTATTGCGACGTGCTCGGCGCCACGCATGTGGCTTATCGGCCGCAGTTCGGCATGTCGCATCTGCGCGTCGGCCAGGCGATGATCGATCTCGTCGAGGCGAAAGGCCCTGTCGGGCAGGGCCGCAACATGGATCACCTCTGCCTGCGCGTAGAGCCGTTCGACCAGCAAGCCGTAGTTGCGCATCTCGAGCGGCACGGTGTGAAGGTGGGGGATATCCGCAACCGCTTCGGCGCTGAAGGGAACGGGATCTCGATCTACATCACCGACCCGGAAGGCAATACCGTGGAATTGAAGGGGCCCTCCGACGGAAGGGCCGAGCCCTAGCCGCCAACGCCGAGGTAAGTGGTCGTCACCTGCCGGTCGGCGCGCAGCGCGGCTGGCGTGCCTTCGAAGACAACGGTGCCGTGATCGATCACGTAGACGCGGTCGGCGAGCCGCAGCGCCATCTCGGCGTTCTGCTCGACGAGCAGCATGCTGACGCGCTCTTTCTTGAGCTCGTCAATCGTGCTCATCACCGCGTTCACGACAAGCGGCGCGAGGCCTTGGGACGGTTCGTCGAGTAGCAGCAGATCCGGGCCGGTGAGGAGAGCGCGCGCGATGGCCAGCATCTGCTGCTCGCCGCCGGAAAGCTCGCGCCCTTTGTTGTTGAGCCGGGTCTTGAGGCTCGGGAAGCGCTCGAGCACATTCTCCATGTTCCAGCGGGAACCGGCGCGCGCGGCGATTGACAGGTTCTCCTTCGCGGAGAGGTAGGAAAAGATGTCGCGCGTCTCAGGCACGAGCGCGATGCCCAGGCGCGAGACGTGGTGGGCGTCGAGGCCGGCAATGTCGCGGCCCTTGTAGCGGATGGCGCCCGTTCTCGGCGGTGTCAGGCCGGTAATGGAGCGCAGCGTCGTGGTCTTGCCCGCGCCGTTTCGGCCGAGCAGCGCCACGACCTCGCTTTCCCCGACGCGCAGCGAGAGATCGTGCAGGATGTGCCCGAGGCCGTAGAACGTATTGATGCGCTCCAGCTCGATCATGCGGCGATGCCGCCCAGGTAGGCGCGCCGCACGTCCGGGTTGCGCTGGATCTCCGCCGGCGGGCCTTCGGCGATGAGCGAGCCGAAGTGCATGACCGAGATGCGGTCGGACACGCTCATGATGATGTCGATCTTGTGCTCGATGAGCACGATCGTGTAGCGGCCTTTCAAGGCGCGCACGAGCGCCACCATGCGGCGCGTCTCCTCCGGCGAAAGACCCGCCGCGGGCTCGTCCAGGAGCAGAACGCGCGGCGCGGCGGCGAGGGCGATGGCGAGCTCGAGCTGGCGCTGCTCGCCGTGGGAGATGGCTTTCGCGGGCACATCGGCCTTCGGGAGGAGGCCCACGTCAGAAAGCGCCTGGCGTGCGCGCTCGGCGGCCTCGGGGTAGGCGGCCGCCTTCCTATATATGAGACCTTGCCACGAGCGGGCCGTGGCGAAGGCGGCTACCCAGACATTGTCGAAGAGAGAAAACGCCGGGAAAACGTTGGTGCGCTGGAATGAGCGCGCTAGGCCGAGGTGCGCGATGCGGTGCGCGCGCGTGCCGGTGATGTCCTGGCCGTTGTAGAGGATTCGCCCGGTGGTCGGTGCGAACGTGCCGGTGAGAAGGTTGAAGAGCGTGGTCTTGCCGGCGCCGTTCGGGCCGATGATCGAATGCAGGCTGCCCGCCTCGATGGACAGGCTCACGTCCTTGACGGCGGTCAGCGCGCCGAAGGATTTGCCGAGGTCTTGTGTCTCGAGGATTGCCATGCCCAGAACCTTGACCACGCTTCCACCACGCCGCCGCGCAAGAACAGCACGACGATGACGAACGCCACGCCGAGGAGGAGCGGCCAGCGCGCCCACACCACGCTCATCGATTCGGAAAGCCAGATGAACACGAACGAACCGATGATCGGCCCGTAGAGCGAGCCTGAGCCGCCGATGAGCGTCGCGAACACCACGTTGCCGGAAAACACGAAGCTGATCGCCTCGAGCGGCACGATGCCGAAGAGCATGGCGTAGAGCACGCCGGCGAGCCCGGAGAACGCGCCGCCGATCACGAAGGCGAGAAGCTTGAAGCGCGGCACGTTGTAGCCCACCGCCTCCGCGCGCACTTCGTTCTCGCGAATGCCCTGCAGGATCTTGCCGAGCGGCGACTCGACGATGCGCTTCATCGCCCACAGGGACAGCAGGAACAGAACCGAGACGAAGACGTAGTAGACGAGCGGGTCCTTGAAGTTGAGGCCGAGGAAGTCGGGACGCGGAATGCCCGGCATGCCGTCCTC
>JAICPQ010000134.1 GCA_025929745.1 Burkholderiales bacterium
CCACTGCCGAAGCCGTCGTCCGCGAGCCCGAAGTCGAGCACCAGCCAGCGACCGGCACCGACGGCTGAGCGGTTGCAGAAGCTGCTCGCCGCGGCGGGGCACGGCTCGCGGCGAGAGGTTGAATCCTGGATCGCGGCCGGCCGTGTGGTCGTTAACGGCCACACCGCGAAGCTCGGCGACCGTGTAAATCTTTCCGATTCGGTTCTGGTCGATGGCAAGCCCGTCGTGCTTCGCGTCGAGACGCAGCCTCGGGTCCTGCTTTATCACAAGCCGGTCGGCGAACTCGTCACGCGGAGCGACCCCGAAGGGCGGGCGACCGTGTTCTCGAGCCTTCCTCCCGGCCGCTGGGTCGCGGTCGGCCGGCTCGATCTCAATAGCTCCGGACTTCTGCTCTTCACTGATTCCGGCGAGCTTGCAAACCGCCTGATGCACCCCAGATATGGACTCGAGCGCGAGTATTCAGCGCGCATCCGCGGTGCGTTGACCGCGGCGGAGGAAAGAAAGCTCCTCGAAGGCATTCCGCTCGACGGCGTGCAGGCCCGCTTCGATAGCATTCGCAGCGAGCGCGCGGGCGAAGGCACGAACCGCTGGTACCGGGTGGTGCTCAAAGAAGGCCGCAATCGCGAGGTGCGCCGGCTTTTCGAGGCCCTCGGCCATCCCGTGAGCCGGCTGGTGCGCATTCGCTACGGTCCCATCGCGCTGCCCGCCGATCTCGCTCCCAAGAGTTGGCGAGAGCTGCGAGATCCGGCTATACTTCTAAGGTTTTAGAGCGTCGTTTCTGGAATGGGCTGCGGCCCATTTTTTGTTTGAGCCACGAGAAAGTGATTGAGCCGGCGGTGACCGGCCTGGGTTACGAGCTGGTCGACGTGCAGGCGTCGAACGGCGGGCGGATGTTGCGCCTTTTCATCGACAAGCCCGGCGGAATCAGCGTCGAGGACTGCGCTACGGTGAGCCGCCACCTGACGCGCGTGCTGGCGGTGGAAGGGGTGGACTACGAACGGCTGGAAGTGTCCTCGCCGGGCCTGGACCGGCCGTTGCGCAAGGGGTCGGATTTCGCGCGCTTCGCCGGTCATCGCGCCGATGTGCGCATGCGAACCCCCGACCCCTCGGGGCGCCGGCGGTTCGTCGGAGTGCTGCGCGGCGCCGAAGCGGGGCGCCTCAGCATCGAGCTGGACGGGCACACGATCGGCCTCGACCTGGCGGACGTGGAGCGGGCGAAGCTGGTGCCCGAACTTTGAGAGAGAGTGAATGAGCTTCGGTAGAGAACTGCTGCTGCAAGCCGACGCGCTGGCACGCGAGAAGAACGTGACGCGCGACATCGTATTCTCCGCGCTCGAGCTTGCGCTCGCCTCGGCGCTCAAGAAGCGCTACCTCGAGGACGTGGACGTGCGGGTCGCGATCGACCGCAACACCGGGAACTACAACGCGTTTCGGCGCTGGAAGATCGTGCCCGACGGGACCGTGGAGCTCGCCGCGCAGCAGATCCAGCTTTCGGAAGCAACGCAAAGAAAAGCCGATGCGAAGCCCGAGGACTACATCGAGGAGCCGATCGAGCCCATCGACCCGCGGCGCATCGGCGCGCAGACCGCGAAGCAGGTGCTCCTGCAGCGCATCCGCGATGCCGAGCGCGAGCAGATCCTGAATGACTTCCTCGCGCGCGGCGATGAGCTCGTCACCGGCACGGTGAAGCGCATGGAGCGCGGCAACGCGATCATCGAGTCCGGCCGCCTTGAAGCGTCGCTTCCGCGCGACCACATGATTCCGAAGGAGAATCTTCGGGTCGGCGACCGCGTGCGGGCATGGGTAAAACAGATTGATCGACAAGCAAGAGGTCCCCAGCTGATCCTCTCGCGCACCGCGCCGCAATTCATCATGAAGCTCTTCGAGCTCGAGGTGCCCGAGATCGAGGAGGGGCTGCTCGAGATCAAGTCCGCCGCCCGCGACCCGGGTGTGCGCGCCAAGATCGCCGTCTTCACCAACGACAAGCGCATCGACCCGATCGGCACCTGCGTCGGCATGCGCGGCTCGCGCGTGCAGGCCGTGACGCAGGAGCTTGCCGGCGAGCGCGTCGACATCGTGCTCTGGTCGGCCGACCCGGCGCAGTTCGTGATCGGCGCCCTCGCGCCAGCCGAGGTCACCTCGATCGTGGTGGACGAGGAAAAGCATGCGATGGACGTGGTGGTAGACGAGGAGAACCTGGCGGTCGCCATCGGCCGCAGCGGACAGAACGTGCGCCTCGCCTCCGAGCTCACCGGGTGGCAGATCAACCTGATGACCGAGGAAGAGTCGACCAAGAAGCAGCAGGAGGAGAGCGGCCGCATCAAGCAGCAGTTCATGGAAAAGCTCGACGTCGACGAGGAGGTCGCCAACATCCTGATCGAGGAAGGCTTCTCGACCCTCGAAGAGATCGCCTACGTGCCGATCAACGAGCTGAACGAGATCGAGGCGTTCGACGAGGACACGGTGAACGAGCTGCGCACGCGCGCGCGCAACGCGCTCCTCGTCGCCGCCATCGCCAACGAAGAGAAGGTCGAAGGCGTCGATCCCGAGCTGCTCAAGCTCGAGGGCATGACCACGCAGCTCGCCGCCAAGCTCGCCGAGAGCGGCGTGAAGACGCGCGACGATCTCGCCGACCTCGCGGTCGACGAGCTCTCCGAGATGACCGGCATGGAAGCCGAGGCGGCGAAGAAGCTCATCATGGCCGCGCGCGCCCACTGGTTCGAGAACAAGGAGACGGCCTAGTGGCGCAGACCAGCGTTGCCCAGTTCGCGAGCGAGCTGAAGGTTCCGCCTTCGGTGCTGCTCGAACAGCTGCGCGCCGCCGGCGTGGACAAGAAAGCGCCCGAGGATTCGCTCTCGGAGCAGGACAAGTCGCGCCTGCTCGAGCACCTGCGCAAGATGCACGGCTCGGCGGAGCAGAAGAACAAGATCACGCTCACGCGCAAGCACACCAGCGAGATCAAGAAGGCCGATGCCACGGGCAAGTACCGCACCGTGCAGGTCGAGGTGCGCAAGAAGCGCGTCTTCGTGAAGCGAGATCCGGCCGAAGTCGCCGCGCAGGCGGTCGCCGCGGAAGCACCGCCGCCTCCACCGCCACCCGCGCCCACGGTCGATCCAAGAGAAGTCGAGCTGCGCGAGGAAGAGGCCCGGCGCCAGCAGCAGCTCGCGGAGCTGCAGGCCGCGGAGCTGCGCGAAAAGCAGGAGCGCGAGCGTAAGGAAGCCGAACAGAAGGCCGCAGCGGAAGCCGCCGCGGCAGCGCAGCCGCCGGCAGCGCCGGCGCCGACGACCTTGCATGCGCCGAAGCCCGCCGGGGGCGAGGCGAAGACCGAAAAGAAGGCGAAGAAGGCGAAGCCCACCACGGTGCTGCGCGACGACTCGATGCGCCGGCGCCAGATCAAGACGCGCGGAGACTCGGGCGGCGGTGTCGCCGGCTGGCATGCGCGCGGCGGCCGGCATCGGCCAGGCTCCGGTGGCGGCGGGGAGCAGACGACCTTCGCTCAACCTACCGAGCCGCTGGTGCGCGAGGTTGCGGTGCCGGAAACCATCACCGTCGGCGAGCTCGCTCACCGCATGTCGGTCAAGGCGGCCGAGGTCATCAAGGCACTCATGAAGCTGGGCACGATGGCGACCATCAACCAGGTGCTCGATCAGGAGACGGCGATCATCGTCGTCGAGGAGATGGGCCACAAGGCGAAGGCCGCCAAGCTGGATGATCCCGAGGCCTACCTGAGCGAGACCGAGGCTCATGCCGCCGCGGAAATCAAGCCGCGTCCCCCGGTTGTAACCGTGATGGGACACGTCGACCATGGCAAGACTTCGCTTCTCGACTACATCCGGCGGACGAAGGTCGCCGCGGGCGAGGCGGGGGGCATTACCCAGCATATCGGCGCCTACCATGTCGAAACGCCGCGCGGCGTGGTGACCTTTCTCGACACGCCGGGTCACGAGGCATTCACCGCCATGCGCGCCCGCGGCGCGAAGGCTACAGACATTGTGATTCTCGTGGTGGCAGCAGACGACGGCGTGATGCCGCAGACCATCGAGGCGATCAACCACGCCAAGGCGGCGGAAGTGCCGCTCGTCGTGGCGATGAACAAGATCGACAAGCACGAGGCGAATCCCGAAAAAGTGAAGCAGGAGTTGCTGACGCACGGGGTGGTGCCCGAGGAATACGGCGGCGATTCGCCGGTGGTCCCGGTATCCGCCAAGACCGGCGAAGGCGTGGACAGCCTGCTCGAGCAGGTCCTGTTGCAGGCCGAAGTCCTGGAACTCACCGCGCCGAGCGAGGCACCGGCCAAAGGCGTCGTCATCGAGGCGCGCCTGGACAAGGGCCGCGGCCCGGTTGCAACGTTGCTCGTGCAATCCGGGACCCTGCGCCGTGGCGACATCGTCCTGACCGGCGCGGTCTACGGCCGCGTGCGCGCGATGCTCGACGAGAACGGCAAGCCCGTCCAGGAAGCCGGCCCGTCGATACCGGTCGAGGTGCAGGGCCTGTCCGAAGTGCCGACCGCCGGCGAGGAAATGATGGTGATCGCAGACGAGCGCAAGGCGCGCGAGATCGCCAACTTCCGGCAGGGCAAGTTCCGCGACGTGAAGTTCGCCAAGCAGAACGCGGCGAAGCTCGAGAACATGTTCGGGCAGATGGCCGAGGGCGAGAAGAAAGTATTGACCCTCGTGATCAAGGCCGACGTGCAAGGCTCGCAGGAAGCGCTGGTGCACGCGCTCACGCGCCTCGCCACCAAAGAGGTGAAGGTCACGGTGGTGCACGCGGGCGTCGGCGCCATCACGGAATCGGATGTAAACCTGGCGATGGCCGCGCGTGCAGTCATCATCGGCTTCAACGCCCGTGCCGACGCGACCGCGCGCAAGCTGATCGAGTCGGCGGGCATCCAGGTGCGCTACTACAACATCATCTACGACGCGGTCGAAGAAGTGAAAGCGGCGCTCTCCGGCATGCTCGCGCCGGAGCGCAAGGAGCAGGTCATCGGTCTGGTCGAGGTGCGCCAGGTGTTCCGCATCTCCAAGATCGGCACGGTCGCCGGCTGCTATGTGCAGGAAGGCCTCGTCAAGAGGAGCGCTCAGGTGCGCGTGTTGCGTGACAACGTGGTCATCCATACCGGCGACATCGATTCGCTGAAGCGCTTCAAGGACGACGTGCGCGAAGTGAAAGCCGGCTTCGAGTGCGGCATGTCGCTCAAGAACTTTTCCGACGTCAAGGAGAAGGACCAGTTCGAGGTGTTCGAAGTGCTGGAGGTCGCGAGGACGCTTTGAAAAAAGGACAAGGTCGCCCGCAGAAGCTCGGCGACCTGATCCAGCGCGAGCTCTCCGAGCTCGTCGCCCGCGAGCTGCGCGATCCGCGGGTCGGCATGATCACCTTCACCGGGGTCGACGTCTCGCCCGATTTTTCCCATGCGAAGGTGTTCTACACCACGCTCGATCCGGCGCATGTCGAGGACGCCGCCGCGGGGCTGAAGCGCGCCGCCGGTTTCCTGCGCTCGCAGCTCGCGCGGCGCATCAAGCTCTACACCACGCCGGAGCTGCGCTTCGCGTACGACGAGTCGGTCGAGCGCGGCGACCGCCTTTCGCGCCTCATCGACAGCGCGACGAAGAAGAATGGTTGACGGCGCTCTGCTCCTCGACAAACCGGTAGGCCTGACGTCCAACGCCGCGCTTCAAAAGGCGAAGAAGGCGCTGCGCGCGGCCAAGGCCGGGCATGCCGGCACGCTTGATCCGCTCGCTTCGGGGCTCCTCATCGTCCTCTTCGGCGAAGCGACCAAGTTCGCCGGCCCGCTCCTGGACGCCGACAAGGAATACGTGGCGACGCTGAAGCTCGGCGAGCGCACCACTACCGGTGACGCCGAAGGCGAAGTTATTCAGACCAGGCCAGTCAGCATCGAGGGGCTCGCCCCGGTACTGGAAAGATTCAAGGGCCAGATCGAGCAGGTGCCGCCGATGCATTCCGCGCTCAAGCACAAGGGCACGCCGCTCTACCGGCTCGCGCGGCGGGGCGAAGAAGTCGAGCGCGCGCCGCGCGAGGTGCGCATCGCGCAGCTTGAAGTGCTCGAATGCGCGCCGCCGCGCCTCGTGCTGCGCGTGGTGTGCAGCAAGGGCACGTATATCCGCACGCTCGCCGAGGACATCGGCGAGGCGCTCGGCTGCGGCGCGCATCTCGCCGGTCTGCGCCGTACGGGTTCGGGGCGTTTCCGCGTAGAGGACGCACGCGGCCTCGACGCTTTGGACGAGGATTGCGTGCTGCCGTTACCCACGCTCGTGGAGGGTCTGGCGCGTGTAGAACTGACCGGGGCACAGGAGGTGCGCCTGCGCCAAGGGCAGGCATTGCAAATCAGCGGCCTGCAGATCGGCCTGTGCGCGGTGGTGCGGCCCGACGGCGGCGTGATCGGGCTAGCCGAAGCCGATGCGCACGGCACTCTCAAGCCGCTGCGGCTCACCCAAGGGGCTGAAAAACATTTAAAATCCGCGCCTCAAACGAAGAGAGAGAGTTGAGATGGCATTGCAGGTGGTGCAGAAAGAGCAAGTGGTCAAGCAGTACCAGCGTTCCGGCAAGGATACGGGCTCGCCCGAGGTGCAGATCGCGCTCCTCACCGAGCGCATCAACGGCCTTACCGAGCATTTCAAGACGCACGTCAAGGACTTCCATTCGCGACGCGGGCTGCTCAAGCTCGTCAGCCAGCGCCGCAAGCTCCTCGATTACCTGAAGCGCAAGGACGCGGACAAGTACCGCGACCTAATCGAGCGGCTGAGCCTCCGCAAATAGACTCTCGTCGTATGCCGTCAGGCCAGGCGCCTCATCGATCCATGAGCGCTCGATGAGCGCTTTTTGCTTTCAAGGATCCCCGTGAACCCCATCAAGAAAAGCTTTTCCTACGGAGCCCATCAGGTCACTTTCGAGACCGGCGAGATCGCGCGCCAGGCGCACGGCTCGGTCGTGTGCTCGATGGACGATACCGTCGTCCTCGCCACGGTCGTCGGCGCGAAGGAGCCGCGCGTCGGGCAGGACTGGTTCCCGCTCACCGTCGACTATGTCGAGAAAACCTATGCCGCCGGCAAGATTCCGGGCGGCTTCTTCAAGCGCGAGGGCCGGCCCTCGGAGAAAGAGACGCTCACATCGCGGCTCATCGACCGGCCCATCCGTCCGCTCTTTCCCGATGGCTTCCTGAATGAGGTGCAGGTCGTTGCTACCGTGCTCTCGCTCAACCCCGAGATCGACTCCGACATTCCGGCGATGCTGGCCGTGTCGGCCGCACTGACGCTTTCGGGCATCCCCTGGAACGGGCCGATTGGCGCGTGCCGCGTCGGTCATGTGAACGGCGAATACGTCCTCAATCCGACGGCAACGCAGCTCAAGGAATCGAAGCTCAACCTGGTGGTCGCCGGCACGGAGCAGGGCGTGATGATGGTGGAGTCCGAAGCGCTCGAGCTCGCCGAAGACACGATGCTCGGCGGGGTGGTCTACGGGCACGAGCAGATGCAGGCCGC
>JAICPQ010000269.1 GCA_025929745.1 Burkholderiales bacterium
GCTCGCCGACCTGCGATTTCGCCGCGTCGCCCGCCATGGCGCGCAGGTCGACGTCGTACTTCAAGTCGTCGAAGCTGCCGTGCAAGCGTACCGGCACCGTGAGACCCGCGAGCCTGTCGCGCTCGCGTCCGCCCTGCCCTTCGGCGGTCGCGACGATGGCGGCCTTCACCACATAGTTGAGCGTCGACTCCGGAATGTTGATGTCGCCGGAGCCGCCGAGGCGAAAGAGCGGCGCCTTGGCGTCTAGGTCTTCGTTGTGCGCAATGCCGTTCTTGATCGTAAAGCTCGCGGAGAGCTCGCTGAAATCGGTCTGCGGCTTGCCGCTGCCTCCGCTCTCGGCTTGCGCGGCCTGCGAGCCGCCGCCGAGCGTCGAGCGCGCTTTGCGCAGGATTTCGCCCAAGTTGATGCCCTTCACTGCGCCGTCGCGCAATTGCGCGCGCGCCGTGCCGCCGAGCGCGCGCTTCATCGCGTTCACCGTGTTGCCGGCGGTCGTGACGTCGAGCGTCAGATTGCCTTTGCCCTCGAGCCGGTCCTGCTGCGCGAAGTCGCGCAGAATCGGCCCGATCGAGATGCCTTCGAGCTTTTCCTTCAGCGTGACGTGATTCTTGTTGGCATCCACGATCACTTCACCCGAAATCGTGCCCTCGTAGCCCTTCGCCGAGTGCGGGGCGACCGCCACGCGGCCGTTCGCGGCGTTCAGCTGCGCGTTCAACTCGGAAAGCTTCAGCCCGCGCACCTCGAGCGCTCCCACCTGCAGTTTGCCTTTCGCGTTGATGCCCTTCAGCGCCGAGAAATCGACCGGTGCGTCTTCGCTCTTCGCCGTCTGCTGCGGCGCCGGTTTCGCCGCTGGCTTCTCAGGCGCGCCGAGGTAGCGGTCGAGATTGATCTTGTCGATGCTCGCCTCGAACTCGTAGGGCTCGGCGAGCGTGAACTTGGCCTTGAGCGTCGACTCGTCGAGCTTGCCGTTCACATCGGCGCTCAGCGTGCCGTTGGTGAACCGATAGCGGCCGTCGAGCGCAAGGCGCGCCTCGAGTGGCGGGGCTTTGCGCTTCGCCAGCATGCCGAGCTCGAGCTTGCCCTCGGCATCGCTTGCGATGCGGCCGGTCTTGATTCTCACGTCTTCGAGCATGTACTCCTGCCCGGCCTGCAGGTCGCTGTACGCGATGGAAGCGCGTTGGATGTCAATCGAGCCGATGTCGAACACCACAGCGCCGCCGCCCTTTTTGGGCTCCTGCTTCGGCGCGGGCTTCTTCGCGTCGGCCTCGACGAGATCCGAGAAGTTGTAGCGCCCGTCCTTGCCCTTGACGATGCGCGCCTTAAAGCCGGAAAGCTGCACCGAGTCGACGATGTACTGACCGCGCAGGAGCGGCATCAGCTTCACCGAGGCGTGCGCGGAGTCGAACGCAAGGAACTGCTGGTCTGAGGCGCGTTCCGAGAGCGTGACGCCGGAGACGTCGGCGCCGAGGCTCGGCCAGAACGCCATCTTGATGTCGCCCTTGATGGCGAGCGTGCGCCCGGTCTGCTCCTTGGCGAGGCGCTCGATCTCGCCCTTGTAGCGGTTGGGGTCGAACGTGAGCGCGAAGACCAGCGCCGCGCCGATGACAAGGACGATGACAAGCCCTAGGCCGAGCAGCGTGTATTTGACAGGTTTATTCATAAAATCAACACCTTTAAATTACCGCGGACGGCTTGAAAGCGGCGCCGTCGTCCCCAATTCGACAAGATGCAGGAAGAAACCGTTCAGCCCCAATCCGAACCGAAGTCCCTCGAGGCGCTGCTCGCCGAAGCGCAGGCGAAAATCGAGCAGCAGCGCGACAGCATGATGCGCGCCGTGGCGGACGCCGAGAACGCGCGCAAGCGCGCGCAGGCCGAAGCCACCAACGCGCAGAAGTATGCGCTCGAACGCTTCGCCGAGGGGCTGCTGCCCGTCGTCGACAGCCTCGAAGCGGCAGTGAAAAGCGCCGATACGAGCGGCGTGGAGCTCACGCTCAAGCAGCTCAAGGGCGCCTTGGAGAAGTCGAGCGTGCGCGAGATCGACCCGAAGCCGGGCGAGCGCTTCGATCCCTACCGCCATCAGGCCATGGCTGCCGTGCCCTCCGAGGCCGAGCCCAACACCATCGTAGCCGTGATGCAGAAGGGCTACGCGCTCCACGACCGCGTGCTGCGCCCCGCGCTCGTCAGCGTCGCCAAGACCCTTGAAAAAGCGGCGGAAAACCCCACCTCCAGTACAGATTCGAACTGATCGGGAAACCCATGGCAAAAATCATCGGCATCGACCTTGGCACGACGAACTCCTGCGTCGCAATCATGGAGGGCGGCAAGCCCAAGGTGATTGAGAACTCGGAGGGCGCGCGTACGACCCCGTCGGTCGTCGCCTATACCGACGACGGCGAAATCCTCGTCGGCGCGCCGGCCAAGCGCCAGGCGGTCACCAACGCGAAGAACACCGTCTACGCGGTGAAGCGCCTGATCGGGCGGCGCTTTGAGGACAAGGAAACCCAGAAGGACATCAAGCTGATGCCCTTCAAGATCGTGCGCGCCGACAATGGCGACGCGTGGGTCGAGGTGCGCGGCAAGAAGATCGCCCCGCAGCAGGTATCGGCCGAAGTCCTGCGCAAGATGAAGAAGACCGCCGAGGACTACCTCGGCGAGGAGGTGAAGGAAGCCGTCATCACGGTGCCCGCGTACTTCAACGATTCTCAGCGCCAGGCCACCAAGGATGCCGGCCGCATCGCGGGGCTCGATGTGAAGCGCATCATCAACGAGCCGACCGCGGCCGCGCTCGCCTTCGGCCTCGACAAGCAGATGAAGAAGGACTCGAAGATCGCGGTGTACGACCTGGGCGGCGGCACCTTCGACATCTCGATCATCGAGATCGCGGACATCGAGGGCGAGCACCAGTTCGAGGTGCTCTCCACCAACGGCGA
>JAICPQ010000066.1 GCA_025929745.1 Burkholderiales bacterium
GCGACCAGCGCCTTGATGCGCTCGTGTAGCGCCGGCAGGCGGAACTGTCGCGCCGACAGGTTCACCGACACCGGCACGTTGAAGCCGGCGCTGCGCCACGCGCGCACGTCGTGGCACGCGCGCTTGATCACCCACTCGCTCACCGGCACGATGAGTCCGGTCTCCTCGAGCACCGGAATGAACTCCTCGGGCGGCACCATGCCGCGCTCGGGGTGCTTCCACCGAAGCAGCGCCTCGGCGCCGCTTACGCGCCGCTGGCGAAGGCGGTATTTTGGCTGGTAGTAGAGCGCGAACTCTTCGCGCTCGAGCGCGCGCCTGAGCTCCGAGCCGAGCTGGACGCGGGCGCGCGAGCGCTGGTTGATCTCCGCGGTGAAAAACTGGTAGGCGTTGCGGCCGGACTGCTTCGCGCGATACATCGCCGCGTCGGCCGCGCCGATCAGCGTTTCCGCGTCCGCGCCGTCGGCCGGGAACGCGGCGATGCCCACGCTTGCGGTGACGAATACCTCGCTGTCCTGGATCTGCACCGGCTCGGCAAGGTTGTCAATGACCTTCTGCGCGACGAGCGCCGCGTCCTCCGGGCGCAGGAGGTCGGCGACAACGATGGCGAACTCATCGCCGCTGATGCGCGCCACGGTGTCGCCGGTGCGCACGGCCGCCTGCAGCCGCGCCGCCACCTCGCGAAGCAGGCCATCGCCGCCGGCGTGACCAAGCGTGTCGTTGACCGCCTTGAACTCGTCGAGGTCGATGAACAGCACCGCGAGCGGCGAGCCGCGTCGCTTCGCCTGCACGATCATCTGCGAGAAGCGGTCGGCAAGGAGTGCGCGGTTCGGCAGCCCGGTGAGCGGATCGAACTGAGCGAGATAGGCGAGCCGCGCCTCGCTGTCGATGCGCTGCAGCGCGGTGGAGAGCACGCTCGAAACCGCCTGCGCGAAGTTCACCTCCTCCGCGCCGAACGCGTTCGCCTGCCGATAGCAGACGCAGAGCACGCCGCGCACTCTTTCGTCACTGCGCACCGGGATGAGCGCGGCGCTCGCAAACTCGCGCGCCCAGCCGAACGGCAGCTTATCGCCTTCGGTGAGGACAAGGTAACCCGAGTTCAGCACCTTGCGGATCGGGTCGTCGGAATCGCAAGCGAGCGGTCCGGGCTGCGCGTCGGCGCCCGGCGCCACGACCGTGCGCAACACGAGCTGGGTTGTCCCGGATTCGATATCGATGTAGGCCACCGCCTCGGCCGAGAGTGCCGCGGAGATGGTCTGCGCCGCTTTTTCGATCAGCTCGGCCGGATCGGATTTGACGAGCGCGGATTGGCCGAAGCGTGCGACGCGCTCCTGGTAGCGCAGGTGGCGCGCTTGGCGCTGATCGGATAGGCGCCGCTCGGTGATGTCCCGGGAAGTCGCCACGATGATCCAGCTCTCGCCGGAGCGCAGCGCGCGCTGGAAGAGCTCGGTCCAGCCCTTGGTTCCGTCCTTGCGCACGTACGTAGTCTCGACGCGCACGCCTTCGGCCCCGTGCGCGATGACCTCGTCGTATTCGCGCTCGAGTTCGTCGCGCGACGCGGTGAGCACTTCGTGCGGTCCCATCCCGAGCAGCTGCGCGCGCGTATAGCCGAGCGCGCTGCAGCCGGCGCTGTTCACGTCCAGGAAGCGCATGGACGTGCGATCGATGAGGTAGATCGCGTCGTGGGCCATGTCCATCGCGGCACGAAAGCGCTGCAGGTCTTCGGCGCGCCTGCGCTGCTTGCGCTCGGCGCGCTTGCGCATGAGGAACTGGCCGACCTGGCTGCCGATGACGCGCATGGTCTGCAGCACACGCGCGTCCGGCTCGCGCGCCTCGGCGCTCGAGAAGCTGATCACGCCGATCGTGCGCTCGCCAGCCGCTACCGGGAATGCGAACGCGCTGCCGTCGTCCTTGTATTCGCGCACCTCGGCCGACGCGATCCCCCAGCCCTCGTTGTAGCGCAACAGGCCGTCTTCGTCGGCGCGGAAATAGCGTCCCGCGGGCCAGCCCTGCGATTCGCAGATATTCTGAATCACTGCCCTGACGCCCGCCTGCGACGTTTCCGCCTCCGCGAGGCATCGCGTGACCGCATGCTCGAGCGCGAGCAACGCCTCTTCGCGTTTGCGCGCCGTGATGTCGCGGCCGATGCCGCGATAGCCGCAGAAGCCGCCGGCGGCATCGAACTGCGGCTCGCCGCTGATCGACAGGTGTCGTTCCACTGCGTGCGCGTCGAGGCGCGCGTACTCGAAATCGCGGAACGGCAGGTGCGCGTCGAGCGTAGCGCGGTGCGCGGTCCAGCCCGCGGCGTCGGGCCGCGTGGATGCGACTTCCCATCGGGTCTTGCCGATATCACCGCCCTGCGGGTGGTTCTCCCCATAGCGCGTGCGCAGCACGCGGTGCGCCGGATCGGTTTCCCAGTAAAAATCGGCGGAGAGGTCGGTCAGGCTGCGGAAACGTCCCTCGCTTTCGCGCAAGGCCGCTTCGGCGATCTTGCTCTCGCGCAGCGACCGGTAGGTGCGCGCCTGCATGGTGGCCAGGCGCACGAGGCGCATGAGCGTCGCTTCGCTGAGATCGCTCTTGGGCAGGAACTCGAACGCGCCGCAGTCGAGGGTAGCGTCTCGCAATCCGGGATCGCGGTCGGCGGTGATGACGATCACCGGGCAGCCGACCGCCTGCACCAGGCTCTGGACGGTCGCGGCGCCGCACGAGTCCGGCAGGTTCAGGTCCGCGACGACGAGGTCAACGTCGCTTTTCGCGAGCAGCGCGAGCGCGTCGGCAGCGGTGCCTGCGCTGTAGAGCTCCACATCGGCGAACGCGATGCGTCGCAGGTACGTGCCGACGATCTCGACGCTGATCGGGTCGTCTTCGAGCAGCAGAATGCGCACCGCTTGGGCAAGCGACGGCGTGCGCTCGACGAATTCCGGACGCGGCTGCAATATTCCTCCCCGGGGGGCAATCCTACGGGTGCCGACCCGCGGGTGTATCAGGCAATCCCCGATGCGCCACCGGCAAAATCCCTGAGTAAACTGCCGGGATGAAGCTCGAGCTCGTGATCGGGAACAAGAACTACTCGTCCTGGTCGATGCGCCCCTGGGTGCTGCTGCGGCAAGCGGAGATCCCGTTCCAGGAGATCCAGCTCAAATTCGCCCAGGACGTGAGCGTGATCGGGATCGAAAAGTATTCGCCGACGCGCAAGGTGCCGGTTCTCCTGGTGGACGGCGAGCCGGTGTGGGATACCTTGGCGATCTGCGAAACTGCCGCCGAGCTTTTCCCGCAGAACCACCTATGGCCACAAGAGGCCCGCGCCCGCCGCGTCGCGCGCTCGGTGTGCGCCGAAATGCATTCGGGTTTTCAGGCGTTGCGCAGCCGCATGCCGATGAACATCCGCAGGCGCTATCCCGGCAAGGGATTGACCGCGGAGTCGCAGAAGGACATCAACCGGGTCGTCGAGCTCTGGACCGACTGTCGCGAGCGCTTCGGCGGCCCCGGTAACTTCCTCTTCGGCCGTTTTTCGATCGCCGACGCTTTCTTCGCGCCGGTCGTGATGCGCTTTCACACCTACGGCGTAACCGTCCCTAGCCTGGCGCAGGCCTATTGCGAAGCCGTGCAGGGACTTGCCGCGGTGCGCGAATGGTGCGATGCCGCGCGCGGTGAGACGGAGTTTGTGGCGGCCGACGAACCGTACGCCACGCGGTGAACATCTATCTCGTGGGCGGTGCGGTCCGGGATGAGCTCCTTGGACTGCCGGTGAAGGAGCGCGACTACGTCGTGGTGGGCGCCACGCCCGAGGAAATGGTCGCGAAGGGCTTCAAACCCGTAGGCAAGGACTTTCCGGTCTTCCTTCATCCAAGCACGCATGAGGAATACGCGCTCGCGCGCACCGAACGCAAGAGCGGGCGCGGCTACAAGGGGTTCAAGGTCTACGCCGCTCCCGAGGTTACCCTCGAAGAAGATCTCAGGCGCCGAGACCTGACGATCAACGCCATGGCGAAAGCCGAGGATGGCACGCTCATCGACCCTTTCGGCGGCCAGAGCGATCTCGAGGCGCGCGTGCTGCGCCATGTGAGCGAAGCGTTCGCCGAAGACCCCGTCCGCATCCTGCGCCTTGCACGCTTCGCGGCGCGATTCGGCTTCGATGTGGCACCCGACACCATGACGCTCATGCGGCGCATGGTGGAATGCGGCGAAGCCGATTACCTGGTGCCCGAGCGCGTATGGCAAGAATTCGCGCGCGGTCTCGCCGAGCCTCATCCCGAGCTCATGTTCGACGTCCTCGAGCGCTCAGGCGTGCTTGGCAAGCTCTTTCCCGAGCTCAAGAGCCGGCCGCGCCGCTATGGCGGCTCGCTTGCGGTGCGCTACGCGCACCTGACCTGGCCGCTCGACGAAGCCGAGATCGAAGCGCTGTCGGAGCGGCTGCGCGCACCGAACGAGGTTCGCGAGCTCGCGCTCGCCGCCGCGCGCAACAAGCGCTTGCTCCAAAGGCAGGACGCAGAGGCCCTGCTTCAGCTCTTCAAAGGCGCGGATGCGTTTCGCCGGCCCGAACGTTTCGCCGAGCTTCTCGAGGCGGCCAAGCTTGCCGATCCCGGGCTCGACACCGCGCGCGCGGAGAAAGCCTATGCGGCCGCAGCGGCCGTGGATGCGGGCGCCATCGCGCGCGACGCAGGCGGCCGCGACATCGGCAGGAGAGTCGACGAAGCGCGATTGAAGGCGATCAGAGCAACCGGCTGAGAAGCCAAACCGCCGCGGAGAACGCGAGCGTGCTGGCGAGCGGGATGTAGTACATTCGCCCGCGCATCGGGATCGTGAAATCTCCCGGAACCCGCCAGGTGCGCAAACGCTGCGCCGCCACCGAGAACACCACCAATACGATCAGCACGGTAAGGAGCCACTTCAACATGATCGAACTCTATACCTGGAGCACGCCAAACGGCCGCAAGGTTTCCATCATGCTCGAGGAGTGCGGCCTGCCTTACAACGTGCACAAGATCAACATCGGTACGAACACCGAGCAGTTTGCGCCCGATTATCTGAAGATCAATCCCAACGGAAAAATCCCGGGCATCGTCGACCCCGACGGACCGGATGGCAAGCCCATTGCCATGATGGAATCCGGGGCGATCCTGATTTACCTCGCCGGCAAGACGGGCAAGTTCTTGCCGAAAAGCGTGCGCGGGAAGTACGAGGCGCTGCAGTGGCTCATGTTTCAGATGGGCGGCGTCGGCCCGATGTTCGGCCAGGCGCACCACTTTATGCGCGCGAAGAAGGACGAGGTTCCCTACGGCAGCGAACGCTACGGCAACGAGGCGAAACGCCTGTACGGCGTCATGGACCGGCACCTGGCGGGCACACGTTTCTTCGCAAAGGAATACTCGATCGCCGACATGGCGATCTATCCGTGGGTCGCCCGGCACGAATGGCATCGCGTTGATCTGGGAGCATTTCCCAACGTGAGGCGCTGGTACGACGCGGTCGGCGCACGATCGGCGGTGCTGAAGGGCATGGCGGTTCCCGCATAAACCATCCGCTAGCGCTACCCGCCCGGCTTTCGGGCGTGCCGGGCGAGAAAGGCGTTGATCTCGCGCAGCGCGAGCTGCGGCTCCCCCGGCGTGGGCTTCGAGCCGACCACGCGGTTCATCCATTCCATGTTCTCCTGCATGCGCGCCACCACGCGCGGCCATTCGGCGGCCGTGTAGCGCTGCGGGTCGGGAAGTACATGGCACTGGTTGCACGCTAGACGGAATGCCTCTCCGGAGGCTGCGTTCACCTCGGGATAGCGCGCAGGGTCGATCGGCTTCTGCGCATGGCGCTGCAGATAGGCAACGATCGCTCTCGTTTCGTCCGCGCCGGGCGCATTCACACCAGCCATCATTTCGGCCATGAGCGCTCCCATGTTCCCCCGGCCCTCCATGCGCAGCACCATGCGCTGCACGACGCCGGGCCATTTCTCGGCGTGGTGCATGGCCGGGTTGGGCAAGTTGTGGCACTGCACGCAATACGCGACGACCAGCT
The DNA here is from genome assembly GCA_025929745.1 of Burkholderiales bacterium. Lineage (GTDB taxonomy): Bacteria > Pseudomonadota > Gammaproteobacteria > Burkholderiales > SG8-39 > SCGC-AG-212-J23. The sequence continues at coordinate 6,007 of JAICPQ010000066.1, forward strand.
TCGCGCCCCGCGTATCGCGGTCGGGCAAATGCTGCACCGAAAACGTCGGCGGCAGAATGCGCTCGAGCATCGGCCCGTGCGGGCTCGCTTGCCAGCGCTTTTTCGCCTCGGCGACTTCGTCGGCGCAAGCCGTACCGGTCCACACGGCGAGCAGGATTGCGAGAGCTCTCATTCCTAAAGAGTATGCCGGCGGTCGCCTCGCGAAAAACCGAGAAGCGGCGCGTTTATGTCGCGTCCCACGGCGAGCACCTTGAAGAGCTCGCCCATTTCGGCCGGCGAGAGAAGCAGGTGCGCCTCGGCGGCGATCGGGGCGTACTGGAGCGCGTTGTCGACATTCGCCTCGGCGAGCACCTCGGTGATGCCGCAGTTGACGAGGAACTGGGCCTGGTTGGCGTAGCCGAGCACCTCGATGCCAGCCTCGCGCGCCGCATTGGCGAGCGCGCTGAAATCCACGTGGGCGGTTATGTCCTGCTCGCCAGGCCGCTCGAAAAGGTCCCCGCGCGTTCGGTGGCGCGAGTGGCCCATGAGCGTGCCCATCGCGCGCTGCGGGTGGTAGTACTCGCGGCGCGGAAAGCCGTAGTCAATCACGAAGATGACCCCCTGCTCGAGCCGCTCGGCGACGCTGCGCATCCACGCGCGGCCCGCAAGGCCGATTTCGCTCTCGTAGGGAACGGGAACATCGAGCGCGCGAGCGGCCTCTAGCAGCGCGCCGTCCGCAGGGCGCTCTTCCCATGTCAACGACACGTTGACTCCGCGCTCGAGGATGCCCTTCTCGGTCCAGCGCACCGCATGGACCGGCAGTGCGTCAACGACTTCGTTGGCGACTATCACGCCCCGGAATTGCTCCGGCAGGCATTCGAGAAACTTCACGTTCGCGCCGAGGCGCTCCGCCTGCCGCCGGCGCAGCGCCGCGCTCGTCTCGAGGATGAAATATTCTCGCTCGAGCTTCTGCGCAAGCAGCGTGTGCGCAAGCGCGCCGCTCCCGGCGCCAACTTCGAGGATCGGTCCCTCGAGCTCGCGGATCTGGCGCGCGAGCGTGCGCCCAAAGAGGCTGCCGAGTTCCGGCGCGGTCACGAAGTCGCCGCCGCGGCCGAACTGGCGGTCGCTCCTGCCGTAATAGGCCTGTACGACGCGTTCCATGTAACGCGCGAAGGGAATCCAGCCGCCGTTCGCGGCAATCTCGGCGCGAAGTTCCTCGACCAGCACCGGGTCGAATCTACCCTAGAATTTCGCGGTTCATGGACGACTCGCTCGAAGGCAAGGCCGCGCTCGTGACGGGCGGCGCGCGGCGCGTCGGCGCGGCGATCGCGCGGCGTTTGCACGCGGCGGGCGCGAAAGTGCTTATCCATTATCGCGACTCGGAAGCCGATGCGGCCCGCCTCGAGGCCGAATTCAACGCCGCGCGGCCGAAGAGCGCAGCCAAGGTCAAAGCCGAGCTTCTCGCGCCGATCGCGCCACGCGCGCTGCTCCTCGCCGCGCTCGAGGGCTTCGGACGGCTCGACATCCTGGTGAACAACGCATCCAGCTTCTTTCCGGTGGAGGTCGGCAAGATTGAATCGTCGCACTGGGAAGAGCTCATCGGCTCGAATCTGCGCGCGCCGCTCTTCATTGCGCAGCAGGCGGCGGCGGAGCTCGCCAAGAACGAAGGCTGCATCGTGAACATCGTCGATATCCATGCCGAGCGGCCGCTCAAGGGCTATGCCCTCTACAGCGTTGCCAAAGCCGGGCTTGCGGCGATGACGCGCGCGCTGGCGCTCGAGCTCGCGCCGCGCGTGCGCGTGAACGGCGTCGCGCCCGGCGCCATCGCGTGGCCCGAGGACGGGCAGTTTGCCGAGGGCGAGCGCGTGCGCATCGTCTCCACTACGCCGCTGGCCCGCACCGGCGCTCCGGAAGACATCGCGCGCGCCGTTCATTTTCTCGCCTGCGCGTCCTACGTGACCGGGCAGATCCTCGCCGTCGACGGCGGCCGCTCCATCTTCATTTAGGAGGTTGCGATGCCATGGCTGTGGCTCACGCTTGCCGGGCTTCTCGAGATCGTGTGGGCGATCGGCCTTAAGTACACCGTCGGGTTCACCCGCCCATTGCCCTCAATCATTACGGTGCTTGCCATGATCGGCAGCGTTTATTTTCTCGCGCTCGCGGTGCGCTCGATTCCGATCGGCACCGGCTACGCGGTCTGGACCGGCATCGGCGCGGTCGGCGTCGCCATTCTCGGCATGATATTGTTCGATGAGCCCCGTACGCTGCTGCGCATCATTTCTATCCTTCTCATCGTTGCCGGCATCGCGGGGCTCAAGCTGGTCACTGCATGAGCGCCCAACCCGTCCGCATCCATCGCGATCCGCGCAAGGCCGAGTACGAGTCGGGCAAGCTCGCCAAGCGCATCCGCCGTCAGGTAGGCGAGGCAATCGCGGACTTCAACATGATCCAGGCCGGCGACAGGGTGATGGTCTGCCTTTCCGGAGGCAAGGACAGCCACGGCCTCCTGGATGTGCTCATCAGCCTGCAGACTAAGGCGCCGGTCGAATTCGAGCTGATTGCGGTGAACCTTGACCAGAAGCAGCCGGGGTTTCCGGAGCACGTGCTGCCGGAATATCTCCGGTCGCGCGGCATCGCCTTCCGCATCGTCGAGCAGGACACTTATTCGGTCGTGAAGCGCGTGATCCCCGAGGGGCAGACGATGTGCTCGCTATGCTCGCGGCTCAGGCGCGGCGTCCTCTATCGCGTCGCCGCCGAGCTCGGCGCGACGAAGATCGCGCTCGGCCATCACCGCGATGACATCCTGGCAACATTCTTCCTGAATCTGTTCCACGGCGGACAGCTGAAGGCGATGCCGGCGAAGCTCGTGTCGGACGACGGAAAGCACGTCGTAATCCGGCCGCTCGCCTATGTCGCCGAGGCGGATCTGGCCGCCTACGCCGAGGCACGGCGCTTTCCTATCATTCCGTGCACGCTGTGCGGATCTCAGGACAACCTGCAGCGCAAACAGGTCGGCGAGATCCTGCGCGAATGGCAGCGGCGCCATCCCGGGCGCATTGAATCCATCGTGCGTGCGCTGACCGAAGTGCGGCCGTCCCATCTTCTCGACCGCAAGCTCTTCGACTTCGCGAACTTGAAATGAAAACCCACGGTGGTCGCGTTGCGGTGCAAGAAAGGCGCCCGGCTGGTCGCCGACCTCGGCTACAAGTCCACCGGCCGGTCACATGGAGCGTATGGTGCACCACACCAAACCGGTGAAGCGCCACACGGGCGGCGCGCGGCGATCCGCGATGCCGAAGTGGCCGGCACGAAGGTGAAGACGCCATACGACGATTGATTTCACCAATCTTTAAGAACTCGGTTCTTCCGCCCTATGCCGCGCGCGCAACTTGCGCGGTAGCGTGTCATCCGGTGGCGACTAGAATGCGTTGAGTCATCGAGAGCACCACAACCATGACAAGACCGGTCGCTAGCTTTGTGAGCCGCGCGGGCCTGATCGGCCTTCTCGCTTTGTGCGGGGCCGCAGTCACGGCGGACAACTCGGAGAACCAGGTGCGGGAGGACGCCGTCGTGAGCGAGCCTGTCGTGCAGGTGTGGGGGGCGCGCACGCGCGGCGCAAAAGGCATCTTCGGCGTCCATACCTGGATCGCCGTCAGGCCGCGGAACGAGACGGAATACACCGTGTACGAGGTCGTCGGCTGGCGCCTGCGCTGGACCGACACGGCGGTGGTGGTCCGCAACCGGGCGCCGAACCACTGGTTCGGCGCCGAAGGCGAGCTTTACGCGGAGAAGCGCGGTACCGGGGTCGAGGCGCTCATCCAGCGCATCGACAAGCTTGCGCGCGAGTATCCGTACGCCAACACCTACACGCTATGGCCTGGGCCCAACTCGAACACCTTCGTGGCGTGGATCGCGCGCGCCGTGCCCGAGCTGGAGGCCGATCTGCCGGCGACGGCGATCGGCAAGGACTACATCGGCTCCGACATGATCTCGACCGCGCCGAGCGGCAAGGGGTTCCAGTTCTCGTTGCGCGGGCTTCTAGGCATCGCGGCGAGCAGCGTCGACGGCGTCGAGCTGAACGTCCTGGGGCTGAACTTCGGCGTGAGCGGCTCCGGCATCAAGCTGCCGATCGTCGGACGCATCGGCACGCCGCGCATTTCGGCCGCCCTCGCGGCCGAGCAACCGGCTACGCCCTAGCTCGTCTTCACGTAGCTCGCTTCCAGGCACACGTTCACCACCGCCTGGCGTCTTTCTTCCTTCACGACTTTGAGCGCGCGCTCGAGCGCCGGCATGAGCTGAGCCGGTTCAGTGACCCGCTCACCGTGCCCGCGGCTTGCCTGTACCACGTGCTCAAATCGCGGCGACGGTTCCAGCGTGGCGAACGGCGGTGCCTGCATTTCCGAGGCGTGCCCCTTGGGGTAAGCGGACAAAGTGGAGCGGTGCACGGCGGCCCAGCGGGCATTGTTGGCGATCACGAAGAGCACGGGCAGGCGCATCGCCTCGGACACGTAATGGACCGCGGTTGGATTGCCGAATATGTACGCGCCATCGCCCACGGCGCAAATGACCGTCTTGTCGAGGCAGCCGAGTTTGGCGCCAAGCGCCGCGCCCATGCCCCAACCGAGCCCGCCGGCGGAAGGGTTGCCGAAGTAGCGGCCCGGTCCCGTGATCACCATTTCCTCGAGCACGGTGGGGTACTCGTTCACGAGGATCGTGTTGTCGTCGATGATCTTGTTGACGCACGCGGAGAGCCACTTGCCGGTGATCGTCGCGGGCATCGGTTCCAGGCCGGCGCGCCCGCGCCTGCGGATGTCGTCGGCCACAAGCGCCACGGTCTTGCGGCGGTCCTCGATCTGCTTCGGGGACACCGCCTCCTTCTGGGCCGCGCGCCAGAGCGCCTGAAGCGTCGGCGCGACCGCCCCGGTGAGCGCGATGTCGGCGCGGAAGCCGCGCAGCGGGTAGGAGACAAAAAGCGGATCAGGGCCAATATGA
>JAICPQ010000137.1 GCA_025929745.1 Burkholderiales bacterium
AGCTCCTTGACGGCGTGCTTGTACACGTCCTCGGGCATGCCGGCGTCGTCGACCTTCTTCTTCAGCTCGTCGAGCTCGGCCGCGGTCTCGTCGCCTTCGCCGAGCTCCTTCTGGATCTGGCGCATCTGCTCGCGCAGCACGTGCTCGCGCTGGCGCTCGTCGAATTCCTTCTTGGTCTTGTCGCCGATCTCCTTCGAGATGCGCAGCACGCCGACGCGCTCGGACAGGTGCTCGAGCACCTTGTCGAGGCGCCGCCTGAGATCGAAGGTCTCGAGGAGGTCCTGCTTGTCGTCGTTCTTGATGTCGAGCAGGTTGGCGACCATGTCGGCAAGCAGCGCCGGCGAAGTCATGCCCTGCACCACGACGCTGAGCTCTTCCGGCGCGCTCGGCAGGAGCTGGATCGCCTCGACCGCCTGCGCTTTGAGCTGCAGGAAGCGTGCTTCGATGTCGGCGTTCGACTCGTCCTTCGAGTCGATCATCTGCGCGCGCGCAACGAGGAACGGCCAGCCCGGCAGGAATTCGAGTACGCGGAAGCGGTTCTGGCCCTGCACCACGAGGTGGTGCGTGCCTTCGGCGCCGGTGATGTAGCGCACAACCTGGCCGGCCGTGCCGACCCAGTAGAGATCCTCGGGCGTCACGTCGTTCTTCTGCGGGTCGCGCTGGAGCAGAAAGCCGACCTTCTTCTCGCTGCGCACCGCTTCCTGCGCGGCCGCAACCGAGCCGATGCGTCCGACGGTGATGGGCGAGATCACTCCGGGGAACAGCACCGTGTTCCGCATCGGGATGATGATGAGCGCGTCTTCGGGAAGCGGCTTGATCGTGGTCGCCCGCGCGGGCGCCACCGCGGCCTTCACGGCGTCGTTCATTGACCTTCCTTCCGCCGGAACGTCAGCGTGAGGATTCCGTCCTGCAGGGATTTGCCGGCGAGCTCGAGCGGCGAGTACGGATCGCCGAGCGAGACGCCGATGTGGCGCTCGAAGCGGCCGTACGGGATCTCGAGGCGGTGGATCTGTCCTTCGCCGCGGCACGGGAACGCGCGCACCGCCGAGATCGTGATGCCGGCCGGATCGATCGCGATCGTGACCGCGTCCGCGCTGACGCCGGGCAGGGCCACATGCATCTGCAGCGTTTCGCCGCTTTCAATGATGTCGACCGGGGGTTCCCAGGCCACTTCGGCGTGGGTGAAGAACTGGCGCTGCAGGCGCTGTGCCCGGTCGAGCATCGACAGGGCTTCGCCCCACATCCAGGAAGAAAAGTCGCGGGATCTCACCGCGCTTAGATTGCGGCGATCACCCCGGGTTCAAGTAGCGTTTTTCGCTTGCTCCAATAACCACTTGCGGAACGCGGCAACCGCGGGCCGGTCAGCGATCACTTCCGGGCACACCAGGTAGTACGCCGATCCGGGCCTGATTTCAATGTCGAAGGGGGCGCACAGGCGCTCCGAAGCGATGTCGGCATCGACGAGCGGGCGCAGCGCGAGCGCGACGCCGAGCTTCTGCGACGCCGCCTCCAGCGAAAGGATGTTGGAGGAAAAATGCGGGCCACGCTCGGCGTCGACGCGATCCAGCACGCCCGCCGCGTCGAGCCATTTCCGCCACGCGTTGCCGGCGGCGACGATCTCCATGGCGTCGTCGTGCAGGAGCGTGTGGCTCGCCAGGTCTGCGGGCTTTTTTAGCCCCGTGGCTCTCACGAGCTCCGGGTTCGCGACCGGCGCCATTCTCACGCCGAACAGCCGATCGGCGCGGTGGCCGGTATAGTTGCCCGCGCCGAGGTGAATTTGCACTTCGGAGGACTCGGTGCGCAGGTCGAGGTCGCCGACGAGCGCGGTGGAATCGAGCGCGCCCGCATCGACCATCCTGCTCGACGCGAACACGCGCAGCTCGATCTTCGGCTCGCGTTTCGAAAACTCCGCGAGGCGCGGCATCAGCCAGCGCGCGGTGAAGACCGGCGGCGCGGTGATCACCAGCTCGGCTTCCTCGCCGCGCTCGCGGATCATCTCCACCGCCGCGGCGAGCGCGTCGAAGCCTTCGCGCAGCTTCGGCAGGCAGGCGCGCGCCGCATCGGTCAGCGTCACGCCGCGCGCCGAGCGGCGGAAGAGCTGCACGCCGAGATATTCCTCGAGGCTCTTCACCTGGTGGCTGACCGCCGCCTGCGTGATGTGAAGCTCGGCGGCCGCTTCCTTGAATGACAAATGCCGCGCGGCGGCTTCGAATACCCGTAGCGCATTCAACGGCGGCAGTCGATAAATCACGATATGGATGAGTTTTTCTTATGCAAGGGGTGAGATTTCATCGTTTGTACGCTGCGCTGCAGGAGCCTATATTGCCTGCATGAAATTCCGTTATCCAACTTCGCAGGAACTCTACCAAGTCGAGCAGGAAGCGCGTCGTCTGCGCGCGCTCGAGATGGCGCGACTGTTTCGCGTAGCCGCAGCAGCAGTGCGCAACCTCTTTGCGGTGAAGGTGAAAGGACTGCGTCATGCGTAAAGAGTTCGTCACAAACTTCTGGCAGCAGGCCTACGCCAACCTGCCGGCGAGCGTGCGCGCGCAATATCTCACGCAGCTGAAAGCTGCGGAACGCTGGGAACTTGCGTTCGGTGACCTGATCGAACTCGGGTCGCGCGTGAAGGGCGCGGTCGCTAAACTGTTTCACAGTCCGCGCACCAAAGGCGCCTAGGCTTCAAGCTTGCCTCGCCGTCCGAGCAAATCCGACGCCTCCTCCTCCTCCTCTGGCTAGGGCTCGCTCGGGCGGCGGGCATCCGTAAAATGGCGGGGTGAAACCCGCTCCCCGCGCTGCCGGCGCGGTCGTCTTCCGCCGCAGCGATCGCGGCATCCGCATCCTCCTGCTCCGCGCGTACAAGAACTGGGATTTTCCCAAGGGTCTTGTCGAGCCCGGCGAAAACGAGCTCGCCGCCGCGAAGCGCGAAGTCGAGGAAGAAACCGGCCTCGCCGATCTCGACTACCCGTTCGGCGAGGAATTCAAGGAAACCCTGCCCTACTCCGGCAACAAGGTCGCGCGCTACTACCTCGCCGAGACCGACGCAGAGAAGCTAGAGCTCCCCGTCTCCCCCGAGCTCGGCCGCCCCGAGCACCACGAATACCGCTGGGTGAGCTTCGACGAAGCCGAAGACCTCCTTCCACCGCGCCTTTCCATCGTCCTGGAATGGGCAAAGAAAACGCTGACCTAATTCGGGGTCAGGGTCGTAACTCTTTTCAAAGGAGCTGCAATTGGACCAACTGATTTCCGAAGACCTCGTAGTCGGCACCGGCGACGTAGCGAGCGCGGGCCAGAAAGTCACTGTGCACTACACCGGCTGGCTCACGAATGGAACGAAGTTCGATTCGAGCAAGGACCGCCGCGATCCTTTCGTCTTCAACCTCGGCCGCGGCCAGGTCATCAAGGGCTGGGACCAGGGCGTGCAGGGCATGAAAGTCGGCGGCAAGCGCAAGCTCACCATCCCGCCCGGCATGGCGTACGGCTCGCGCGGCGCCGGCGGCGTGATTCCACCGAACGCGACGCTGGTCTTCGAGGTCGAGCTCCTTGGCGTTGGCTGAACTGCGCGCAGAAGTCGAAGCGCGCGTACGCGAGCAGATCGAGCGCCATCTGCGCGTCGATCCCCGCGCGAACATCGCGCGCATCGTCGAGATGCAGATGCGGCAGGAGCAGGAGCGGCTCGAGCGCCTCATCGACGAGGCGGATGAAGCGCAGTCCGAAGCGCTGCTCGCGCTCATGGCGTGGCTGCCGCAGTTCGAGCAGCAGCTGAAGCGCCGCGCGCGCTGAATTACGACCCTGACCCCGATTTAGCCGCTGTTGCGAAGCCCCGCTGCGAGACCGTTGATGGTGAGGTGGATCATGCGCAGCAGCCGCTCGTCACGCTCCCCGGCGCGGTAGCGGCGCAGGAGCTCGACCTGCACGTGGTTGAGCGGATCGAGGTAGGGGAAGCGGTTGCGGATCGAGCGCGCGAGGGTCGGGTTGTCGGCGAGGAGCTCGGCATTGCCGGTGATCGTGGCGAGGCACTTCCGCGTGCGCTGCCATTCCTCCGAAAGCCGTTTGAAGATCTCGCGGCGCAGTTTCTTGTCCGAGACCAGCTCGGCGTAGCGCGAGGCGATCGCAAGGTCCGTCTTGGCAAGCACCATGTCCATGTTGGACAGGACGCTGCGAAAGAACGGCCACTGCCGGTACATGTCGCGCAGCTCATCGATCGAGCCGCCCCAGCTTTCCACCGCGGCGCCGAAGCCGTACCAGCCGGGCAGCATCAGCCGGCACTGGCTCCAGCTGAAAACCCACGGAATGGCGCGCAGGTCCTCGATGCGCTCGCTTGCCCGGCGCGAAGCGGGGCGGCTGCCGATGTTGAGCTCGGCGATCTCCGCAATCGGCGTTGAAGCGCGGAAGTACTCGACGAAGCCGCTTGTGCGCACGAGCCTGCGGTAGGCGTCGAACGCGCGCGCCGAGAGCTCATCGGCGATCGCGGCGTGGCGCTCGTGCGGTTTGTCTTTGCGCAGGCTCGCTTCGAGCGTAGCGGCGGCGAGCGTCTCGAGATTCCGCCGGCCGCCCTCGGCGTCGGCGTACTTGCTGGCAATCACTTCGCCCTGCTCGGTGAGCCGCAGCGCGCCGTTCACCGATCCCGGCGGCTGGGCGAGCACCGCCTCGTAGCTCGGCCCGCCGCCGCGCCCGATGGTGCCGCCGCGGCCGTGGAAGAGGCGCAGGCGCACGCCGCGCGCACGGCATACCTCGACGAGCGTGGAGGCCGCCTTGTACAGCGACCAGTTCGACGTGAAATAGCCGCCGTCCTTGTTCGAATCCGAATAGCCGAGCATGACCTCCTGCTCGCCGCCGCGCGCCGCGACCCACTGCCGGTAGAACGGCAGCTCGAGCGCCGCGCCGAGCACCTCGCCGCAGCGCGCGAGATCCGCGATCGACTCGAAGAGCGGAATGATGTCCAGCTCTCGCGCAAGCCCGACTTCGCGCAGAAGTACGGCGACCTCGAGAAAATCGGAAACCTCGGAGCAATGCGAGATCACGTAGTGCGGCACCGCGCGCGCGCCGTAGCGCCGGCGGCCCTCGGCCGCCGCCGCGAGGATGGCGAGCTCGTTCTCGACGAATTCGGAATAGCGCTCGTTCGGGATGCGCAGCGGCCGCAGGCTCGCCAGCTCCCGGGTAAGAAGCGAAACGCGGCGGCGTTCGTCCAGACCGGTGTAGTCCGCCTCGACGTTTGCGCGCGCGAGAAGCTCGCCTACCGTGCGCTCGTGCTCGCCCGAGCTCTGGCGCAGATCGATCGATGCCAGGTGGAAGCCGAAAAGGCTCACCTTGCGCTGGAGCGCCGCCAGGCGCCCGCGCGCGAGGCGTCCCGCGCCTTGCTTTCCCAGCGACGCGGCGATCGTCTGCATGTCCTGGGAGAACTGCTCGGGGCTCTCGTACGGCATCTGTTCGACGGTTGGCGGCGGCGTGGCCTTCACCCCCGCGAGCGCTTCCGCTGCTCCGGCAAGCCGCGCGTAAATGCCCGAGATCGCGCGCCGATAGGGCTCGTCGCGCCGATAGACGGAATTCTCCTTGGAAGCCGCGGCGAGCGCCTCGATTTCGCGGGGCGCGGCATGGATGCGCGCGGAAAGCGCGAGCTCCTTATAGAGGTGCCCGACTTCTTCCAGGTAATGCGTGAGGATCAGTGCCGCGTGCTGCGCGAGCGCGGCGCGCATCACCGCCGCGTTCACATAAGGATTGCCGTCGCGGTCGCCGCCGATCCACGTGCCAACCGTGAGGAACGGCGCGATGCGCGCTTCGACCTGGTACTTCTCCTTGAGCGCGTGCTCGAACTCGGCGTAGAGACGCGGCAGCTCGTTCAGGAACGTGAGGCGAAAGTACGCGAGACCGTTCGCGACTTCGTCGGCGACCGCCAGGCGCGTGTCGCGCAGCATCGCGGTGAGCCATAGGCGCAGGATTTCCGCATGCAATGCATCATTGCGCTGCGCCGATTCGGCTTGCGAAAGCAGCCGCGCGATCTCGCGCTGGCAATCGAGGATGCTCTGGCGCTGCACTTCCGTCGGATGCGCGGTGAGCACCGGCGCGACGCGCGCGGATGCGAACCAGTCGAGGAGCGACTGGATTTCCATGCCCGCTTCGCGCGCGCGCTCGAGCGCATACGAGAAGCTTCCGGCGCGCGGCGGCGAGCCGGCGGCGGCGTGCGCGCGCCGGCGCCGGTGCTGCTGCTCGTCTTCGGCGATGTTGAGAAGGTGCGAGAAGTAGCTGAAGGCGCGCACGAGGTGCAGAGTCTGCTCGGCATCGAGCGAGTTCAGCTCGCGCTCGAGCTCGGCGCGAGTGGACTCCTCGCGCCGGAACGCCACCGCCTTCTGGCGGATGCGCTCGATGCGCTCGAGCGCCTCGTCGCCCACCTGCTCGCGGATCACTTCGCCCAGCAGGCGGCCGAGGAGTCGGCGGTCTTCGCGGAGGTGTAGTTCCTTTTCGTCCATCCAGTCCAGCGTATCATCGACGCATGGGCCGATTCATCGTCTTCCTCGTGGTCGTCGGCGCCGTCATCTACGCCTGGAACAAGGGGTGGATCGCGCAGTGGTTCACCAACACGGTCGACTCGGGCATCGAGAGCGTGCGCGGAACGCAGCGCGATGCCCGCACGGTCCGTCCGGTGGACCCGGGCGAAGAGAAAAAGTAGTAGCATTTTCCCGTGAGACTCCAGGAGCGCCTGCGCGCCCTGCCCGCGGGCGCCCTTGCGGGACTCAAGCGCGGCATCGAAAAGGAAAGCCTGCGCGTGCGGACCGACGGCTCGCTCGCGCTCACGCCGCATCCGGAGCTCTTGGGCGCGGCGCTCACCCACCCGCACATCACCACCGACTTCAGCGAAAGCCAGCTCGAGCTCATCACCGGCGTGCATGTCGACGCCGACGGCTGCCTGCAGGAGCTGACCGAGATCCACCAGGTCGTGATGCGCGCGATCGGCAGCGAGCTGCTCTGGGCCTCCAGCATGCCGTGCAACCTGCCGGCCGACGAAGCGATTCCGGTCGGGCGCTACGGCACGTCCAATGTCGGGCGCGCCAAGACCGTGTATCGCATGGGCCTTTCGTACCGCTACGGCCGGCGCATGCAGACCATCTCGGGCATCCACTACAACTTCTCGGTGCCCGGCATCGGCAGCGACGGCTACTTCGCGCTCATCCGCAATTTCCGGCGGCTTTCGTGGCTGCCGCTCTACCTCTTCGGCGCCTCGCCCGCGGCGTGCACCAGCTTCGTCGACGGCCGCAAGCATGAGCTGCAGGAGCTCGCGCCCGGCACGCTGTACCTGCCGTACGCGACCTCGCTGCGCATGGGACGCCTGGGCTACCAGAGCGACGCGCAGGCCAACCTGCATGTCAGCTACAACAATCTGAAGAGCTACTCGGCGTCGCTGCACGAGGCGCTCACCATTCCGTATCCCGCGTACGAGAAGATCGGCATTCGCGAC
>JAICPQ010000207.1 GCA_025929745.1 Burkholderiales bacterium
CCTCATCGAAGAAGGCGAGCGAACCCGGCGCGCTCAGCTTGGGATTCGTGAGGCTGGCGCCCGGCGCGCGCAGCGGAAAAGTCATGATGCCCTCGAAGCGCAGGCCGGGCAGCTTCAGCGCCGCGCGCGCGAGGTCCACGGAGGCCTGCGGCGTCTGCACGCCGTTGCGGCCCATGCCGGTGTCGCATTCGATGAGGAACGGCACCTCCACCGCGTGCCGCTGTGCCGCTTCCGACAGCCCGCGCGCCACGAACTCGTTGTCGAATACCACCGCCAGGCGCTTTAGCCGCTTCGACAGCGCCATGAGGCGCTCGGTCTTGGCGCGGCCGATGATGTTGAAGGTGAGGAGCACGTCGTCCGTCACGCCGGCATCGGCGAACACTTCGACCTCGCCCAGCTTCTGGCAGGTGATGCCGGCGGCCCCGGCTTTCATCTGCAATTTTCCGAGCGCGGGAATCTTGTGCGTCTTGATGTGCGGCCGGAAGGCGATGCCGTGGCGGTCGAGGTGCGCCTGGATGCGGCGCACGTTGTCTTCCATGACCGCGATGTCGATGGTCACGACCGGGGTTTCGAGCTCTGCGATGGAGGTCATACCCATTTCGGGACGAGAAGTTTGGGAATTAGCAGCACGGTCCATGGCATCAGCGCGCACAGAACGATCACGATGAGGAGCGGAATCATCATCAGGTGGAGCAGCTTCTGGATGCGCATCATCGGCACGCCGGCCACCGCGCACGCGGTCATGGCGACCATGCCGAGCGGCGGCGTGAGCAGGCCGAACGATTGCGTCATCACCACCACGACACCGAGGTGCACGGGGTGGATGCCGACGTCGACCGCGAGCGGATGGATGATCGGCACGAAGATGAGGATCGCGGGGAGCGCGTCCATGAACGTGCCGAGCACCACGTTGACGAGCACGATGAGCAGCATGATCACGAGCCAGTCGCGCGTGAAGCTGGTGATGAACTTCGTCACCATGTCGGGCACCTGGTAGTAGGCGAGCAGCCAGCCGAAGATCGAGGCGCCGCCCAGGCAGAACATGACCTGCGCGAACTGGATCGCGGTTTCGGAGAAGAGCTTGGGCAGCTGACCGAGCCTGAGCGTACGCAGGATGAAAAGCGTGACAAAGAGCGAGTACACCGCCGCGATCGACGCCGACTCGGTGGGCGTGAACACGCCGCCCACCATGCCGACCACGATGATCACCGGCACGCCGAGCGGCCATCCCGCCGCCTTGAGGCCGTTCCAGACCGCGCGCATGCCGAGAAACCGCGGGTGCTCGCGCGGGAAGTTGTGCTTCACGGCGAAGAAGTGCGACTGCACCATGAGCGACAGCCCCATCAGGATGCCGGGCAGGATGCCGCCGATGAGGAGCGCGCCGATCGATACGCCTGCCGTCGCCCCGTAGATCACCATGAGGATGGACGGCGGAATCACCGCGCCCATGGTGGCGGTGCAGGCGGTGAGGCACACCGCGAAGCGCTCGTCGTAGCCGCGCTTCGTCATGGCGGGGTGGAACACCGAGCCGATGGCGGCGGCATCGGCAGTGCTCGAGCCCGAGATTCCCGAGATGAACATGCCGACCACGACGTTCACGTGCGCGAGGCCGCCGCGCAGGTGGCCGACGAGCGCCATCGCGAGCTTCACCAGGCGCTCGGCGATCTCGCCCGCGGTCATGATGTTGCCGGCGAGGAAGAAGAAGGGCAGGGCGAGCAGGGTGAACGCGTTGATGCCGGTGAACATCTGCTGGACGGCGAGAACGAACGGCAGGTCGGCGATCCAGATGACGAGCAGCGAGGAAAGGATGAGCGCGAAGGCCACCGGCACGCCCGCCGCCAGGAGGACACCGAGCGCCAGCAGCAACACGACTAGGGGGTGCATCCGCTCCAGATGCTGCGCAGGTCGCGCGCGATGTCGCGCAGGCCGACGATGAGCATGAGCGCCCCGCTCAGCGGGATCGCCATGGTCGGCACGAAAAGCGTGATGCCGAGCGCGGGCGACATGCGCGCGAGGCTGAGCTGCGAGAATTTCCAGCCCTCGACCACCATGACGAGCGTCACCGCGAGCACGCAAACATCCACCACGAGGCGCTGCACGCCCGCTGCCCGGCCGCTGAGCACTTCGCTGAAAAGATCGAAGGCGAAGTGCGTGCGGCGCCACGACGAGATCGCGGTGCCGAGGTACACGCACCAGATGAAGGCGAAAAGCGAAAGCTCTTCGCCCCACAGAAACGACTGCGCAAAGAGGTAGCGCATGACCACCTGGATGAACACGCCGAGCGTGATGAAGGCGAGCAGCGCGGCGAGCAGCGGCCCGAGCCAGCGCTCGAGCCGCGCGAAGAGCGCTTCCACCTACATCTGGTGGCTGCGGACGAGCTGCAGGAGCTCGGTGGCCTTGAGCTCGCGCGCCACCTCGTCCTGAATCGGCGCGATCAGCTGGATAAAGCGCGCTTTGTCGGGCGAAGTGAGTACCGCGCCGCGGCTCTTCAGCCGGTCGGCGGCGGCCGCAACGAGCTCGGCGTCTTTCTTGCGCTCGTGGACAGAGGCCTCCTTTGCGGCCTGCAAGACGATCTCCTGGAGATCCTTGGGCATGGAGGCGAGCTTCTTCTCGTTGACGTAGAGCGCCGACAGATTGCGCTGGTGCTCGGTCTGCGACACGTACTTCGCCGCTTCGAAGTGCTTGTTCGACTCGATCACAGCCAAGCCGTTTTCGGCCGCGTCGAGCACGCCGGACTGCAGCGCCTGGTACACCTCGCCGAAGTTCATCGGTGTCGGGATGGCGCCGAAGGTCCTCCAGACCTTGACTTCGATCGGGTTGTTCTGCACTCGGATCTTTACGCCCTTGAGGTCGTCCGGGCTCGCGACCGAGCCCTTGCGGCTATAAACGTTGCGCACGCCTGCGGCGTAGAAGCCGACGAGGCGGATGCCGAGGTTCTTGCTCGCGACCAGGCTCTCCATGCGTTGCACGAACTTGGGATCGTTCACTACGCGCTCGAAGTGCTGGATGTCTTTGAAGAGGTACGCAACGCTGAAAAGACCGAGCTCCGGGATGAACGCCGCCGCGTTGGGCGCGTTCGCGCAGATCACGTCGATGGTGCCGAGGCGCAAGCCCTCCACCATGGCCACCTCGGCGCCGAGCTGCGCGGCCGGGAACACGTTGACGCGGATGCGTCCCTTCGAGCGCTCTTCGACCAGCTTCTTGAACATCTGGTGGCCTTCGTCGTACATGCTGCCGACCGGCTGGTCGTGGCCGGCGCGAAGCGTGAAGTCCTGAGCCGAAACGGAAAAACCGAACAGCAACGCCGCGATGGCGGCGGCAATGCGGATCATGGCGTCCCTCCTCTTGAACGGTAACCGCCAAATCAATTTATCATATGAAATGACAAAAGCCACTAATCGATGATTTTTAAGGAATTAAAGCGAAAGAAGCGCAGTCTCTTCGGGCAGGTCCTGGAGGGGCTTGGGAGCCGCATCGTGCGCGGCGAGCTTCAGCCGGGGCAGACGCTTCCCGAGACCGAGCTATGCCGGGACCTGGGCGCGAGCCGCACGGTGGTGCGCGAGGTGCTGAAGACGCTCTCCGCCAAAGGCCTGGTGGATACGCGCACGCGCACGGGGACTCGGGTGCTGGAAGCCACCCATTGGAACCTGCTCGATCTCGACGTGCTTGGCTGGCGTTACGCGGCAATGCCGCGCATGCAGTTCTTCCGCGAGCTGTTCGAGCTGCGACGCATGATCGAGCCGAACGCCGCGGCGTTGGCGGCCGAGCGCGCCACCGCGCCGGACATCAAAGCGATCGCCGATGCGTACGCCGACATGCAGAAGGCGCCGCACGAGAGCCAGTCCGCGATCGATGCGGATCTCAGCTTTCACCGCGCGGTGCTCAGCGCCGCGCACAACGAGCTTCTGACGCAGATGGCCGGCGTGATCGGCGCCGGGCTGCTCACGAGCTTCCGCATCTCCTCGAGCTCGTTCGACGTCTTCGTGCCGCAGCACGGCGAAATTCTGGAGGCGATCCGCTACGGCCGCCCCAACGCGGCGCGCGCGGCGATGGACAAGCTCCTCCTCAGTACACGGGATTTTCTCGAGCGCGAGCTGGCAGAGCCCGCAGCAGCAGCCACGCAATGATCACGATGTTCACGATGTTCCAGGCGAGGCCATTCACGAACGCCGCCTGGTAGGACCCCGTGACGTCGAAGATCGCGCCCGAGATCCAGCCGCCGAGCGCCATGCCGAGCAGAGTCGACATCAGCACTATGCCGACGCGCACACCGGCCTCGCGCGGCGCGAAATACTCGCGCACCACGATGGCGTACTGCGGCACGAGTCCGCCCTGAAACACGCCGAACAGCGCCGAAACGATGTAGAGCGAGACGAGCGAGTCGAAGGGGATGAAGAGGGCAATCGCGATTGCCTGCAGAACCGAGGCGAGGAGGAGCGTGCGCAGGCCGCCGAGCCGGTCCGTGACGAAGCCGAAGGCGAGCCGGCTCAGGACGCCGAAGCCGAACATGAGCGAAAGCATCTCCGCGCCGCGCGCCGCACCATAGCCCAGGTCGCCGCAGTAAGCGACGATGTGGACTTGCGGCATCGACATCGCCACGCAGCACGCCACGCCGGCAATCATGAGCAATGCCATCAGCGCGTTCGGCGACAAGCCGAGCGGACGTTCGCTTTGCGAAAAGGACCTGACCGCCGATGATTCCAGCGCCGGCGGCCTGCGTCGCAGAACCAGCGCAAGCAGGAGCATTGTCGCTGTACAGAAGCATCCGAGGGCGACATACGTGGCGCGCCACCCCACGGTGTCGAAGGCGTACTGGAGGATCGGGGGCCACACCGTGCCCGCTAGATAGTTGCCGCTCGCGCAGATCGCCACCGCGATCCCGCGGCGCCGGTTGAACCAGAGCGAAGTGTCGGCAACGAGCGGCGCG
>JAICPQ010000060.1 GCA_025929745.1 Burkholderiales bacterium
CTTCGCCTGCTTGTCGTGGGCGGCAGCCTCGGCGCGCAGGCGCTGAACGAGGCGGTGCCGCAGGCGCTCGCGCTTCTCTCCGCTCCGGTGTCCGTGGTGCATCAGGCCGGCGAGAAGCACATCGAAACGCTAAGGAAAAGCTACGCCGGCGCGGGCGTGCAGGGGGAGCTTGTCGCCTTCATCGACGACATGGCGCGCCGCTACGCGGAGGCTGACCTCGTCGTGTGCCGCGCGGGCGCCGTTACCGTCGCGGAACTGTCCGCAGGGGGCTTGGCAAGCATCCTGGTGCCGTTTCCCTACGCGGTCGACGATCATCAGACCGCGAACGCGCGCTTCCTCGCCGAGCGCGGCGCGGCCGTCCTCATTCAGCAGCGCGACGTCTCGCCGGAGAAGCTCGCGCAGCTCATGGTCTCGCTGGACCGCGCGAAGCTCCTTGACATGGCGAAGAAGGCGCGTGCGCTAGGCAAGCCCGAAGCCGCGAAGCTGGTCGCGCAGCGCTGTATGGAGATTGCTCGGTGAAGCACAAGGTCCGCCACATTCACTTCGTCGGCATTGGCGGCTCCGGGATGTCGGGCATCGCCGAGGTGCTGGCGAACCTCGGCTATCAGGTGAGCGGCTCGGACCTGGCGGAGAACGCCGCCACGCGACGCCTGGCCGCGCTTGGCGTGAAGGTGAAGATCCGGCACTCGAGCCAGTACGTGAACGGCGCCGACGCGGTGGTCGTGTCCTCGGCGGTGCAGGCCGACAACCCCGAGGTGCTGGCCGCGCGCGACAAGCGCATTCCGGTCGTGCCCCGCGCGCTCATGCTCGCCGAGCTCATGCGGCTCAAACAGGGCGTGGCGATCGCCGGGACCCACGGCAAGACCACCACCACCAGCCTCGTCGCGAGCGTGCTCGCCGAGGCCGGCCTCGATCCCACCTTCGTGATCGGCGGCCGCTTGAACGCCGCCGGCTCCAACGCGCGTCTGGGCGCAGGCGACTTCATCGTTGTCGAGGCCGACGAGTCGGACGCCTCGTTCCTGCATCTGCAGCCCGTGATCGCGGTGGTGACGAATATCGACGCGGATCATATGGACACTTACGAACAGGACTTCGGCCGCCTGAAGAACGCGTTCGTGCAATTCCTACAGAACCTGCCGTTCTACGGCGCGGCGGTGCTCTGTGCCGACGATCCGCACGTGCGCGACATCCTGGCACTGGTGACGAAGCCCGTGATCACCTACGGCACCGGCGACGCTGTCTCCGTGCGGGCCGAGGGCATCGCGCACGACCGCGGGCGCATGCGCTTTCGCGTATTGCGCAGGGATGCGAAGCCGCTCGACGTAGTGCTCAATCTGCCGGGTCGGCACAACGTGCTCAACGCGCTCGCCGCGATCGCGGTCGGCACCGAGCTCGGCCTAAAGGACGAGTTCATCCAGAAGGCGCTCGCCGAGTTTCACGGCGTCGGCCGGCGCTTCCAGAGCTACGGCGACGTGGAGGGCGGGTTCACCTTGATCGACGATTACGGTCACCATCCGGCCGAGATGGCGGCGACTATCGACGCGGCGCGCGGCGCTTTCCCGGGGCGGCGCATCGTTCTCGCCTTCCAGCCCCACCGCTATACGCGCACACGCGACCTTTTCGAGGACTTCGTGCGCGTGCTCTCGAGCGTGGACGTGCTGCTTCTCGGCGAAGTCTACGCCGCGGGCGAAGCGCCGATCGTCGCCGCGGACGGCCGATCGCTCGCGCGCGCGCTGCGCCTCGCCGGCAAGGTCGAGCCGATCTTCGTCGAGGACATCGCCGAGATGTCGGGCGCGATCCGCCGCGTCGTCGAGGCCGGCGACGTGGTGATCACCATGGGCGCGGGCTCCATCGGCGGCGTGCCGGCGCAGCTCGCGCAGCCGCAATGAACATGGCCGAGCCGCTCGCCTTCCGGAACCTGCGCGGCGAGCTGCGCCGCGACGAGCCGATGGCGCGCCATGTGAGCTGGCGCGCCGGTGGGCTCGCCGAGCGCTTGTACGTGCCGGCCGATCTCGAGGATCTCGCGGTCTTCCTGCGCCAGCTTGCCGACGACGAACCGCTTCTCTTCATTGGCCTGGGCTCCAACCTGCTCGTGCGCGACGGCGGTTTCCCGGGCACGGCGATCCTCATGCATGCCGCGACGCGCAGGCCCGAGCTGCGCGAGGGCACGGTCTACGCCGACGCCGGCGTGGCCAGCCCGAAGGTCGCGCGCTTCGCCGCCTTGCACGATCTCGCGGGCGCGGAATTTCTCGCTGGCGTTCCCGGCACCGTGGGCGGCGCGCTCGCGATGAACGCCGGATGCTATGGCGGCGAAACCTGGGACGTGGTCGAGCGCGTCGCCACCATCGACCGGCGCGGCGAGCTGCGCACGCGCGCGCGCACGGAGTACGAAATTGGCTACCGGCATTGTGCGCCCAAGGCGCCGGTGGAGGAATGGTTCGCCGGCGCCTGGTTCGCGCTTAACGCGGGCGACGGCCAGGCGTCGCGCACCGCGATGAAGGATTTCCTGGCGCGCCGAATCGCGACGCAGCCGCTTTCGCTGCCGAATGCGGGCAGCGTGTTCACCAACCCGACGGGCGATCATGCGGCGCGTTTGATCGAAGCCTGCGGCCTGAAGGGCTTGCAGCGCGGCGGCGCGCGAGTCTCGGAAAAGCACGCGAACTTCATCGTTAATCCGAAAGGCGCCGCGCGGGCATCCGACATCGAATGGCTGATCGGCCATGTCCAGCGCGTCGTGCACGAGAAGACCGGCGTGGCGCTCAAGACCGAGGTGCGCATCGTGGGGAAGGCCGCTTGAACTTCGGGAAAGTGGCCGTGCTCTACGGCGGAAGATCGGCCGAGCGCGAGGTCTCGCTGAAGAGCGGCGGCATGGTGCTCGCCGCGCTGCGCAAGAAAGGCGTCGACGCGCATCCCTTCGATCCCAAGGATCGAGATCTGCAGGACCTCGTGCGCGAGCGGTTCGCGCGCGTGTTCATCGCGTTGCACGGGCGCTTCGGCGAAGACGGCACGGTGCAGGGCGTGCTCGAGTGGCTCGGCATCCCCTACACCGGAAGCGGCGTGCTCGCCTCCGCGCTCGCGATGGACAAGCTGCGCGCCAAGCGGCTGTGGGCCGCCGAAGGGCTGCCGACGGCGCGCTACGAGGTGCTCGACAAGGACAGCGACCTCAAGGCCGTGGCGAAGCGGCTCGGCACGCCGCTTTTCGTGAAGCCGGCGAGCGAAGGCTCTTCCGTCGGCATGTCGAAGGTGCGCAAGAGCGCCGATCTCGAGGAGGCGTTCGCGCTCGCGGTGAACTACGATCCCGTGGTGCTCGCGGAGAAGTTCATCGACGGCCCGGAGCTCACCGTCGCCATCCTCGGCGAGCAGGTGCTGCCCATCATCCGCATCGAGACGCCGCGCGAGTTCTACGACTACGAGGCGAAGTACATTGCCGACGACACGCGCTATCTCATTCCGTGCGGGCTGCCGGCGCGCAAGGAGAAGGAGCTGCAGGCGCTCTCGCACAAGGCGTTCCGTGCGCTCGGCTGCCGCGGCTGGGGCCGCGTTGACCTCATGCTCGATAAGCGCGGGCGGCCGTACCTGCTCGAAGTCAACACCTCGCCGGGCATGACCGATCACTCGCTGGTGCCGATGGCGGCGCGCGCCGTGGGCACTTCCTACGAAGACCTGTGCGTGAAAGTCCTGGAGATGGCGCGTGTCGGCTAGGGTGAGCCTGATCATCGGCATCTTCGCCGGCTTCGCGCTCCTCGCCGGCGCTTTGGCTGCGCTCTATTGGCTGCTCACGCCCGAGCGCTTTCCGGTCGCGCGCGTGGAAGTCGTGGGCACGCTGAAGAACACGGCGCCGGCGCATGTCGAGGCGGCGATTTCCAAGATCTCCGGCAACTTCTTCGCGCTCGACCTCGCGGAGGTGCGCGAGCGCGTCGAGCGCCTGCCGTGGGTGCGCCGGGTCGCGGTGCGCCGCGTGTGGCCCGCCACGCTGGAAGTCACGGTCGAAGAACACGTCGCACTCGCCCGCTGGGGCGATGACGCGCTCGTCAATACCCATGGCGAGCGCTTCAGCGCGAAGGCGGTCGAGCCGCTGCCGCTTTTTACGGGCCCGGGCGGCAGCGCCGCCGAAGTGACGCGCCGCTACCGCCGGTTCTCCGAGATCGTCGAGCCGCTCGGCACCGGCATCGAGCGCGTCGTGCTCACGCAGCGCCATGCGTGGCAGCTCAAGCTCGGCAACGGCATGCACATCATGCTCGGGCGCGATGCCGACCTTGCCGAGGAGCGGCTGCGCCGCTTCGTGGACGCCTATCCGTCAGTGCGGAAGAAACAGCACGAATACGTCGACCTTCGCTACCCGAACGGTTTCGCGCTGCGCGTGCCGGACTGGAACGGCTAGAGAGAGATGCCGAAAGAGAACAAGAACCTCATCGTGGCCCTCGACATCGGAACCTCCAAGGTGGCTTGCCTGGTCGCCGACCTCGCGCCCGACGGCGCCCTCGGCGTGCTTGGCATGGGAAGCCACGAGTCGAAGGGCCTGAAGAAGGGCGTGGTCGTCAACATCGAGGCCACGGTGGCCGCGATCCAGCGCGCGCTCGAGGAGGCGGAGCTGATGGCCGACTGCAAGATCGCCTCGGCATACGTAGGCATCGCCGGCAACCACATCCGCAGCTTCAACTCGACCGGCATGGTGGCGGTGAAAGACCGGGAAATCACCGCGCTCGATGTGAACCGCGCGCTGGATACCGCGCGCGCCGTGAACATCCCCACCGACCAGCAGGTCCTGCACGTGCTGCGCCAGGAATTCATCATCGACGGCCAGGAGGACGTGCGCGAGCCGATCGGCATGTCCGGCGTGCGCCTCGAGGTCAAGGTGCACATCGTCACCGGCGCGGTGGCGGCGGCGCAGAACATCGTGAAGTGCGTGCGCCGCTGCGGGCTGGAGGTGAACGACCTCATCCTGCAGCCGCTCGCCTCGTCGCGCGCGGTGCTCTCCGAGGACGAAAAGGATCTTGGCGTGTGCCTGCTCGACATCGGCGGCGGTACCACGGACATCGCCGTGTTCACGCACGGCGCGATCCGTCATACCGCGGTGATCCCGATCGCCGGCGATCAGATCACCAACGACATCGCCATGGCGCTGCGCACGCCGACGGCGGATGCCGAGACCATCAAGATCCGCCACGGCGTCGCCCTGCGCAGCCTCGCCGATCCGAACGCGATGATCGAGGTGCCGGGCATCGGCGAGCGCGGCTCGCGCTCCATGTCGCGCCAAACGCTCGCCGAGGTCATCGAGCCGCGCGTCGAGGAGCTTTACTCGCTCGTGCAGCAGGTGCTGCGCGAGTCCGGGAACGAGGAGCTGCTCTCGAGCGGCATCGTGCTCACCGGCGGATCGGCGGTGATGCAGGGCATGGTCGAGCTCGGCGAAGAGATTTTCCACATGCCGGTGCGCATCGGCGTGCCGCGCTATGCCGGAGCGCTCGCCGAAGTGCTGCGCACGCCGCGCTATGCCACCGCCATGGGTCTTCTGTACGAAGGCGCGGCGCAGATGGAGCAGGGAAAGCTTTCGCGCCAGAGCGGCTCGGTGAAGGCCGTTCTGGGGCGCATGCGGGAGTGGTTCCAACGTAACTTCTAGAAGTCAACAACAAACGGGCAAGGAGACAAGAACAATGTTCGAGATCGTAGACAGCCAGGCCACGGGACCCATCATCAAGGTCATCGGCGTCGGCGGCGCCGGCGGCAACGCCGTCCATCACATGATCGACCACGGCGTGCAGGGCGTGGAGTTCATCGCCGTCAACACCGACGCGCAGGTCCTCACGCGCAACAAGGCGCGCAACCAGATCCAGCTCGGCGCGAGCGGACTCGGTGCCGGCGCGAAGCCGGAGGAGGCGCGCGCGGCGGCGCTCGAGGAACGCGAGCGCATCGAGGAAGCGGTCGCCGGCGCGCACATGGTGTTCATCACCGCGGGGATGGGAGGCGGCACCGGCACGGGCGCCGCGCCGGTCATCGCGGAGGTGGCGCGCGGTCAGGGCATCCTCACCGTCGCGGTGATCACGAAGCCCTTCGGCTTCGAAGGCTCCAAGCGCATGAAGGTCGCGGAAGCTGGCATCGAGGCGCTCGCGGCGCATGTCGACTCGCTCATCGTCATTCTCAACGACAAGCTCGAGGAGGTGCTCGGCGAGGAGGTGACGCAGGAGGACGCGTTCCGGGCAGCCGACGACGTGCTCAACAACGCCGTGGCTGGCATCGCGGAGATCATCAACCTGCCGGGCCTCGTCAACGTCGACTTCCAGGATGTGAAGACGGTGATGTCCGAGCAGGGCATGGCAATGATGGGCTCGGCGCAGGCGAGCGGCATCGACCGCGCGCGCATCGCGGCTGAACAGGCCATCGCCTGCCCGCTGCTCGAAGGCGTGAACCTCGCCGGTGCGCGCGGCGTGCTGGTGAATATCACCGCATCGCGCCCAAGCCTCAAGCTGCGCGAGACGAAAGAGGTGATGAACATCATTCGCACGTTCGCGGCGGAGGACGCGACGATCATCTACGGCGGCGTGTACGACGATTCGCTGGCGGACAGCCTGCGCGTCACGGTCGTGGCCACCGGCCTAGGCATGGCGCAGCAGGTGCGCCAGCAGCCGAAGCCGCAGCTGGTTGTTTCGCAGAGGACCGGAACCGACAATGCGCCTGGGCCGGTCGACTACCATCAACTGGAGCAAGTGCCGGCGGTCATCCGGCGAAACCGCGCTTCCACAGTCGAGGCCCTGCAGCAGAGCGGAGTCGACAAGTACGACATCCCGGCTTTCCTGCGCAAGCAGGCCGACTAGTGGAGCCACGCTTGTCCCTCGGGGCATCGCACCTTGCCGCGGTGCCCCGGTATTACCATGCGGGCATGACACAGGCGCTGTTCGAGGCCCTCTTCGACGACCAGGCGCAGCCCATGTGGGTGGTCGACGCCGGCACCCGGGCATTCCTTGCCGTGAACGAAGCGGCGCTCCGCCTCTACGGCTACACCCGAGACGAGTTCCTCGCGCTGAGTGCGGACGACCTTGAGGAAAACGTCGACGACGTGCGGCGCGCCTTCGCCGACTGGAGCAACTCCTGCAGCCAGCGTGTGTGGCGGCACAAGCGCAAGTCGGGCGAAGCGTTCGACGCGAGGGTAACGTCCTTCAGCCTCGAGTTCGCGGGACGGCGCGCGCGTCTCGCGGTGATCGAAAACCTCGACCGAGTCCGAGGGGAGTAAAATGACGTCTTCCCAAAGGCTCCGATGCTCAAGCAGCGCACCCTGAAGTCCGTGATCCGCGCCGCCGGCGTGGGCCTGCACACCGGACAGAAAGTCCGTATCGCGCTGCGCCCGGCGCCGCCGGACACCGGCGTGGTATTCCGCCGCATTGACCTTCCCACGCCGGTCGACGTTCCGGCACGCGCCGAACTTGTCGGCGAAGCGCGCCTTGCGTCGACGCTCGTCCAGGGCGACGTGAAAGTGCATACCGTCGAGCACCTGATGTCCGCGCTGAGCGGACTCGGTATCGACAATATCTACATCGACCTCGACGCGCCCGAACTGCCCATCATGGATGGCAGCGCTTCACCGTTTGCGTTGCTTCTCCAGCAGGCGGGCATCGAGGAACAGTCGGCGCCGAAGCGCTTCCTGCGCGTGAAGAAGACCGTGGACGTGCGCGACGGCGACAAGTGGGCGCGGCTTGAGCCCTACCAGGGCTTCAAGCTTTCCTTCTCGATCGACTTCCGCCATCCGGTGATCGAGCGCAGCACGCAGTCGGTCAGCATCGATTTCGCCGAGACTCCGTATCTGAAGGAGATCGCACGCGCCCGCACGTTCGGCTTCATGCATGAGGTGGAAGACCTGAAGGGCAGTGGATTCGCGCTCGGCGGCGGGCTCGACAACGCGGTCGTGCTCGACGAGCAGGGCGTGTTGAACAGCGACGGCTTGCGCTTCGCGGACGAGTTCATCCGCCACAAGCTGCTCGACGCCATCGGCGACCTCTATATGCTCGGCGCACCGCTCCTCGGCGCTTTCGTCGCGCACAAGTCCGGGCATGCGCTGAACAACCGGCTCGCGCGCGCGGCGCTCGCCGATCCGGGCGCGCGCGAGACCGTGGTGTTCGAGCGCGCAGAGGAAGCCCCGGCGGGAATCGCACGCCTCAGCGCGCAGCCGACCTAGGTGTTCGCCGTTCTCCGCATCGCGGTCGTTGCGATCGCGATCACGCTCGCTGTCGCCGTGCTCGCCTGGGCGCTGACCGGAGACCCGCGCTGGCGCCACTTCGCCTGGGCCGTCTTCAAGTACGCCGTTTTCGCCCTGGCTGCGATTCTTGTTCTGTTCGCGGGCGAGGCCCTTCTGGGTTGACGCCGCGACGCTCAAGAAGAGCGCGCAGCGCTTCGCGCGCCGGGGAACGGCCCATCGTTCTGTACAGGTTACTCAAGCTCTCGAGGGTAGATACCGAGAAACAGGCTCTTTTCTGCGGCGCAGCATCGTCGCTTTGTGACGATTTTGGTTGAACCCTCACGGAAACTGACCTAACCTGCAAGCGCTGTTTCGAAAAGAAATTCACGAGGGACGGGGCGAGCAGCCGGAGCTTCGCCGCGGCGGCCGGATTCGCCGCCAGCAGGACGATACCGCCGTCCCGGTAGTCAACAACGCGGGTCTGCCGCGCAAAGTCCGTCGGCAGGAACCCGTCGAGCAGCCCGGCGAGCGTACGCAGCTCGTGCGCCTTCGCCAGGACCGGCTGCAGGGAGGCCTCGGCCGCAAGGATCCGGTCGAGCTTTAACGGACGCATGGATGGGCAGGGAGGGAAGTCGTCGTGCAGATTATCCTGATCTCCGACCGGTTGGCGAGGACGAGATCAGTCCAGATGTCGCTGGCGCATTTCGTCGGCAGCGCGTTCTTCGCGCTGGTGCTGATCTTCGCCGCGACGGCCGCGCTCTACTGGCTCACGCTGCGCTACGCCGCGGACATTCGCCTGCCGGCCCTGCAGCAGCTCGTCGCCGCCGCGCAGCAGGCGGAGGCGGAACGCGAGCGCCAGTTCGTGCAGCAGAACTTGAACTCCATGGCGATGAAGCTTGGCGAGATGCAGGCGCAGCTGACGCGCATGGATGCGCTCGGCGAGCGCCTGTCGGCGCTCGCCGGCATCCGCCCTCAGGAGTTCCGCGCCGGCGAAACGCCGGGCCTCGGCGGCACGGCGCCGACGCAGCTGCCGCCGCAGAACCTGTCTCTCGGCGATTTCAGCGAGAAGCTTCTCACGCTCGCGCGCCAGGTGGAAAGCCGCAACGACATGCTCGGCGTGCTCGAGGCGCAGCTTTTCGAGCAGGCGGTCAAGAAGAAGATGATCCCCACGATGATGCCGGTGCGCGGGCCATACAACGCATCGGGATTCGGCCGGCGCGTCGACCCGTTCAACGGCCAGTGGGCGATGCACGACGGCATCGATTTCATCGCCGAATACGGCTCGCCGATCGTCGCCGCGGCGGCCGGCGTGGTCGTCTTCTCCGGCTTCCATCCGCAGTACGGCTACATGGTCGACATCGACCACGGCAACGATCTCGTTACGCGCTATGCGCACTGCTCCAAGCTCGTGGTGCGCGAGGGCGATCTCGTCCAGCGCGGGCGCAAGATCGGCGAAGTCGGCTCCACCGGCCGTTCGACCGGTCCGCACCTGCACTTCGAAGTGCGCTTCCGCGGCGCGCCGCAGAACCCCTCCAAGTTCCTGGTGTCGAACTCCCACCCCGCCGTGGCGCGGGCCAAGTAAGTTCCAGCTAGAATCAGTCGTTTTTGAGGGTCGAGCGCGTTCTCGCGCGCGTTTCCTTTCACCGCCAGATCTTGGAAGCTCTTCGCAATTTCCTCGAGGCCGCGTGGCGGCTGCCGACCCGCATTTTCGGCAGCCGCAACGAACGACTCCTGAAGCAGTATGCGTTCACCGTGGCGCGGATCAACGCCCTCGAGCCGGACGTGGCCAAGCTGTCCGATGCGGAGCTGCGCAGCAAGACCGATACGCTGAAGAAGCGCCATGCCGACGGCGCAGCGCTCGACGAGCTCCTCCCCGATGCTTTCGCGGTCGTGCGCGAGGCGGCGAAGCGCACGCTGCGCATGCGTCATTTCGATGTCCAGCTCCTCGGCGGCATGGTCCTGCACAACGGCAAGATCGCCGAGATGAAGACCGGCGAAGGCAAGACCCTCGTCGCGACGCTGCCCGCCTATCTCAACGCGCTCACCGGCAGGGGCGTGCACATCGTGACGGTGAACGATTACCTGGCGCGCCGCGATGCGGAGTGGATGGGCAAGGTGTTCAACTTCCTCGGGCTGACGGTGGGTGTCAACCTGCCGCAGATGGATCCGCAGGATAAGCGCAGAGCCTACGCCGCCGACATCACCTACGGCACGAACAACGAGTTCGGCTTCGACTACCTGCGCGACAACATGGCGATGCACGTGGAGGAGCGCTTCCAGCGCGGCCTGCATTACGCCATTGTCGACGAGGTGGACTCGATCCTCATCGACGAAGCGCGCACGCCGCTCATCATCTCCGGCCAGGCCGAAGACCGCACCGAGATCTACCTGCGCATGAACGAGGTGGCGCCGCTGCTTACGCGCCAGAAGGAAGAGAAGAAGCCCGACCAGCCGGAACCGCCGGGCGACTTCTACGTCGACGAGAAGAATCACCAGATCCTGCTTTCCGAGGCGGGCCACCAGAAGGCCGAGGAGATCCTCACGCGCCAGGGCCTGCTGCCGCAGGGCGCCAGCCTGTACGAGCCGGCGTACATCAACCTGGTGCACCAGCTCTACGCGGCGCTGCGCGCGCACCACCTTTTCCATCGCGACCAGCACTACGTCGTGCAGAACGACGAAGTCATCATCGTCGACGAATTCACCGGCCGCCTCATGGTCGGACGGCGCTGGTCCGACGGCCTGCACCAGGCGGTGGAGGCGAAGGAGAAGGTGCAGATCCAGAACGAGAACCAGACGCTCGCCTCGATTACCTTCCAGAACTACTTCCGCATGTACGGCAAGCTCGCCGGCATGACCGGTACGGCGGATACCGAGGCGTACGAGTTCCAGCAGATCTACGGCCTCGAGGTGGTCGTGGTGCCGACGCACATGAAGATGATTCGCGCCGACCGCCAGGACCAGGTCTATCGCACCGGCAAGGAGAAGTACACCGCCGTCATCAAGGACATCCACGACTGTTACGAGCGTGGACAGCCGGTGCTCGTGGGCACGACGTCCATCGAGAATTCCGAGCTGCTGTCGGGGATGCTGCAGAAAGAGAAGCTCGCGCACCAGGTGTTGAACGCGAAGCAGCACGAGCGCGAGGCGCAGATCGTCGCCCAGGCCGGCCGGCCGAAGA
>JAICPQ010000105.1 GCA_025929745.1 Burkholderiales bacterium
ACCAGCGTGTCGAAGCCCGCCTTTACCAGCTCCACGCAGCCGCCGCACAGCACGGACTGCTCGCCGAAGAGGTCGGTCTCGGTCTCTTCCTTGAAATTGGTCTCGATGATGCCGGCCTTGCCGCCGCCGATGGCCGCGGCATAGGAAAGCGCGACATCGCGCGCTTTTTTCGACGGATTGCGATGCACCGCGATCAGCATCGGCACGCCGCCGCCGCCCGCGTAGGTCGAGCGCACCGTGTGCCCGGGCGCCTTCGGCGCGACCATCCACACGTCCAGATCCTCGCGCGGCTGGATCAGGCCATAATGGATGTTGAAGCCGTGCGCGAAGGCGAGCGAGGCGCCCTTCTTGATGTTCGGCTCGATGAAGTCCTTGTAGATGGCGGCGTGGTGCTCGTCGGGCAGGAGCAGCATCACGATGTCCGCGCCCTTGATCGCCTCGGCGAGCGCGGCCACCTTGACGCCCGCTTTCTTCGCCTTGTCCCACGATGCGCCGCCCTTGCGCAGGCCCACGGTCACCTTGACGCCCGAGTCCTGCAGGTTCTGCGCGTGCGCGTGGCCCTGGGAGCCGTAGCCGATGATGGTGACCTTCTTGCCCTTCACTAATGAAAGATCGGCGTCCTTATCGTAATAGACCTTCATGCCCGTGATCCCCCTAAAAGAAAACTAGACCCGAAGGACGCGGTTGCCGCGCCCAATGCCGCTCGCCCCGGTGCGTACTGTCTCGATGATCGCGCCCTGGTCGAGCGCCTGGATGAAAGCGTCGAGCTTGCGCGTGTCGCCGGTGAGCTCGATGGTGTAGGTATTGTCGGAGACATCGATGACGCGGCCGCGGAAGATGTCGGCCATGCGCTTCATGTCCTCGCGCTCCTTCTGGCCGGCGCGCACCTTGATCAGCATGAGCTCGCGCTCGATGTGCTCGGCCTCCGAGAGGTCGATAACCTTGACCACCTCGATCAGCTTGTTCAGCTGCTTGGTGATCTGCTCGATCACGTCCTCGGAGCCGGAGGTGACGATGGTCATGCGCGACATCGAGGCGTCCTCGGTCGGCGCCACCGTCAGCGTCTCAATGTTGTAGCCGCGCGCCGAAAACAGCCCCGCGATCCTGGAGAGCGCGCCCGCCTCGTTCTCCACCAGGATGGAGATGATGTGCCTCATCAAAGATCTTCGTAAAGGATCATTTCCGTGATGCCCTTGCCGCCGGGCACCATGGGGTAGACGTTCTCTTTCTGGTCGGTGATGAAATCGAGGAAGACGAGGTCGTTCTTCGCCGCGAACGCCTCGCGCAGTACGGGCTCGACGTCGCCCGGCTTGTCGACGAGCACGCCGCGGTGGCCGTAGCCCTCGGCGAGCTTGACGAAGTCGGGCAGCGCGTCCATGTAGGACTCGGAGTAGCGGTTGCCGTGGAAGAACTCCTGCCACTGCCGCACCATGCCCATGTACTTGTTGTTCAAATTGATGATCTTGATGGGCAGCCGGTACTGCTTGCAGGTGGAGAGCTCCTGGAGGCACATCTGGATCGACGACTCGCCGGTGACGCACGCCACCGTCGCCCCGCGGTTCGCGAGCTGCACGCCCATCGCCGCCGGCAGGCCGAATCCCATCGTGCCCAGGCCACCGGAGTTGATCCAGCGCCGCGGCTCGTTGAACTTGTAGAACTGCGCCGCCCACATCTGGTGCTGGCCGACGTCCGATGTGACGAAGGCTTCGCCCCTGGTCACCTCGTACAGCTTCTCGAGCACGAACTGCGGCTTGATGATCGGCGACTTGCGGTCATAGCGCAGGCAGTCCTTCGCGCGCCAGCCGTCGATCTGTTTCCACCACGCGGAAATGTCCTTGCCCCTCGAGCCCTTGAGGAGCTTGAGCAGGTCCTCGAGCACGTCCGGGATGTTGCCGACGATCGGCACGTCGACCTTCACGCGCTTGGAGATCGAGGACGGATCGATATCGATATGGACGATCTTGCGCGGGTTCTGCGCGAAGTGCGCGGGATTGCCGATCACGCGGTCGTCGAAGCGCGCGCCGATGGCGAGCAGTACGTCGCAGTGCTGCATCGCCATGTTCGCTTCGTACGTGCCGTGCATGCCGAGCATGCCGAGGAACTGGCGATCGGTCGCCGGATACGCGCCGAGCCCCATCAGCGTATTCGTGCACGGGAAACCAAGCTGCTTCACGAGCTCGCGCAGCTCCACCGAAGCGTCGGAAAGCACCACGCCGCCGCCCGTATACACGAAGGGGCGCTCCGCATCGAGGAGCAGCTGCACCGCCTTCTTGATCTGCCCGGCGTGACCCTTGCGCACCGGGTTGTACGAGCGCATGTGCACCGTGTCGGGGTAGTGGAACTCGCAGGCG
Source organism: Burkholderiales bacterium (assembly GCA_025929745.1). Taxonomy (GTDB): domain Bacteria; phylum Pseudomonadota; class Gammaproteobacteria; order Burkholderiales; family SG8-39; genus SCGC-AG-212-J23. Next base: position 2,352 of record JAICPQ010000105.1, read on the forward strand.
TGCTGCGTCACGTCCTTCGGGATATCGACCACCACCGGCCCCGGGCGACCCGTGGCGGCGATGTGGAACGCCTTTTTGATGGTCGAGGCGAGGTCGGCGACGTTCTTCACCAGAAAGTTGTGCTTCACGATCGGGCGCGTGATGCCGACGGTGTCGCATTCCTGGAACGCATCGAGCCCGATCGCCTGCGTGGGCACCTGGCCGGTGATCACCACGAGCGGAATCGAATCCATGTACGCCGTAGCGATGCCGGTCACGGCGTTGGTGACACCCGGTCCGGAAGTCACCAGCGCGACGCCGACTTTCCTGGAAGAGCGCGAATAGCCGTCGGCTGCATGCACCGCACCCTGCTCGTGGCGCACGAGCACGTGCTTCACCTTGTCCTGCTTGAAGAGCTCGTCGTAGATGAAGAGGACCGCGCCGCCGGGATAACCGAAGACGTATTCCACGCCCTCTTCTTGGAGGCAGCGCACAACGATTTCGGCGCCGGTGAGCGTGGTGGTCTTGGCCCGATCCATGTAAATTCGTTCTGGTAGGGGAAAAGCTTTGCACAATAAAGGCTTGGCTGTGTTGGGTCAAGCCGCGCGCGGCCGGTGCGAGAGCGCCTTTTGCTAACATGCCGCGCCAAACAACAGAGGGCCGCCACCCTGGCATCCCGCAGCGAGCTTTCCCAGTTCCTGGAAGGCATCGAGAAGCGCGCGTTTAAGCAGGCGGTGTTCGCCGTGCGCGACGACGAAGCGGCGCTCGACATCGTGCAGGACGCGATGCTGCGACTCGCCGAGAAATACGGCGCGCGCCCGGCGGGCGAGCTGCCGATGCTTTTTCATCGCATCATGCAAAACGCGATTCGCGACTGGTACCGGCGTCAGAAAGTGCGCTCGCTATGGACCACGCTTCTGTCGTCGCTCAGCCTGGGACGCGGGGACGACGACGACGAGCAAGATCCGCTGGAAACCATGCTGCCTGAGGGCGGGTCCAACAGCCAGGAGGCGCCGGCCGAGCGCTTCGAACAAGCCCAAGTGCTTGAAATTATTGAACAAGAGATTTCGCGGTTGCCGGCGCGTCAACGCGAAGCCTTCATCCTGCGTTATTGGGAGGAACTGGACGTCGCGGAAACGGCGCGGGCGATGAACTGCTCGGAGGGCAGCGTGAAAACGCATTGCTCCCGAGCCGCGCACGCTTTGCAAGCAGCGTTGAGCGCACGCGGTATCACGTTCGAGACAAAATCATGAACGAAATGCAATTCGGACACAGGATCCGTCAACTCCTGACTCAGGGGACTAAGGTCAGGCCGGACGTTGCGAGGCGGCTCGCCGCTGCGCGCATGCGGGCGCTCGAGCACCAGCGCGCCGAGGTTGCGGGCCTCGCATGGGCCGACAACATCGTCGGCCGCATGGGCGGCTGGGGCGGTTTCGCGCTGCGCGTGCTCCTGCCGATTGCGCTCCTCGTCGGCAGCGGCGCGGCGCTCTACGGCTGGCAACAGAATCGCCTCGCCGCCGAAGTCGAGGAGATCGACGCCCAGCTCCTCACCGATGATCTGCCGATCGACGCCTACCTCGATCGCGGCTTCCAGAACTGGTTGAAGAAGCGCGCGGCGGACGAATGACGCGCGCCGCGTGGCTTCTCGCCGCCGCTCTGCTGTGCGGCGGCGCGCTTGCCGAGCCGCCCGTCGAAGTCCAGCGCAAGGCGGCGCCAGCCAAGGCCAAGGCGCAAGTGCGCCCGGCCTGGGCGGAGCTCACCGCCGAGCAGCAGCAGATCCTCGCGCCGCTCAAGGCGGACTGGGAAAGCCTCGAGCCCGAGCGTCGCCGCAAATGGATCGGCGTCGCCAAGCGCTACCCGAAGATGCAGCCGCAGGCGCAGGAGCGCGTGCAGCGGCGCATGCAGGCGTGGGCCAAGCTGACGCCCGAGCAGCGACGCCAGGCGCGCGAGACGTATAAGCAGATCGCCAAGACGCCGCCCGAGAAGCGGCAGAACCTGCGCGAGCAATGGGCCGAATACCAGCAGCTGCCGCCGCAGGAGCGCGAGAACCTGACCGCGCCCGGAGAGCGCCGACGCCGCTAGGCGGCGCGACGCCCGGGCTCGCGCGGCGCCTCGCGAGCATGGTGTACGAAGCAGTGCTGCTCTTCGCCGTCGCGTTCTTCGCCGCCTGGCTCTTCTTCTTCGCAAGCGGCGGCGAGGACACAACTTCAGGCTGGCTGCGCACCGCGCTCCAGGTCTTCATCGCGGCATTCTTCGCGGGCTACTTTTTCTGGTGCTGGCTGCGCGGCGGTCAGACCCTCGCCATGAAGGCCTGGCATATTCGCCTGGTGGGCGTTACGCCGCGGAAGGCGATGCTCCGGTTCTTGCTCGCGCTAGCCTTTCTGCCGGCCTCGATCCTATGGGCGCTATTCGATCGGGATCGGCAGTTTCTGCACGACCGCCTTGCCGGCACTCGGCTGGTGAACGCCTAGCGGCGTTCCACCCACCACATCATCATGATCGCCGCCATCAGGAAGGCGAGGCTCGGCACTATGGCGGCGGAGAGCGGGGGCCAGTTCTGCAATAAGCCGATGTGCGAGAAGAGGCTGTTCAGCATGTGGAAAAAAATGCCGAGCATGATGCCGAGGAACACCTTGACGCCGACCATGCCGGCTCGCGCCTGCATATAGGCGAAGGGCAGCGCGAGCGCCATCATGACGAGCGCGGCGAGAGGGTAGAAGAGCTTCTTCCACAGCGCGATTTCGTAGCGCTCGGTGCGCTGGCGGTTACCGGCGAGATGCTCGGTGTACTTGTGCAGGGCCCAGGCCGACATGCGCTCCGGGCGCACGATGAGCGCGTCGAGCATGTCGGGTGTCACGCGCGAGCGCCATTCGAGCTGCGGCTGCTTCTCGATGCGCGGACCCTCGGTCGTGAAATGCGTGCGCATGACTTCGGTGAGGCGCCAGTTACCCTTGCCCGCGTACTCCGCGCGCTGGGCGAGCGTGATGCGCTGCAGGCGATAGTCCGCGTCAAAGTCGTAGATGCGCACGCCGTTCAGGAGGTTGGTCTGGCGCGCTTCCTTCACATTGATGAACGCGCCCTCGTCCTTGAACCACAAGCCGGATGTAAGGTCCTGGCCGATCATCGAGCTCATGGCGCGCATCTTCACCTTCTGCGCCTGCTCCTCGCACCACGGCGCCACCCACTCACCGATCACGAACGTGAGCACGACGAACGGGATGCCGACCTTCGCGAGGGCAAGCCCGGCGCGCCCCGGTGAAAGGCCCGAAGCGCGCATGACGGTGTATTCCGAGTTGCTGGCAAGATGCGCGAGCACATAGAGGGTTCCAATCAGCACCACTACCGGAAAGAGCTCGTAGGCGTGGGTCGGCATGGAGAGCACCACGAAACTGAAAACCTGCGGCAGGTGGTATTCGACCTTGCCAAGGTCGGCGAGCTCGCGGATGAGGTCGAAGAAGGCGAAGAGCCCGAGGAAGCCGAGCAGCACGAAGCCGGTGGCGCCATAGATCTGACGCGCGAGGTAGCGTTCGAGCGTACGCACGGGCTATCGACCGCTCATCGACCGATTCTCAGGCGGATGAGCTGCATGCGCTGCGCGAACATGATGACGAGCAGCACCACCATCCCGGCGTGCACGAGCCACCAGCCCACGCCGAAGTCCATGCGGCCCTGAGCGACGCGTGCCTGGCTCACGCTCAGCAGGTTGGAGTACACGATGTAGGTCAGCAGCGCGAACAGCAGGTTAGCCGAGCGGCCGGCGCGCGGGTTGACGAAGCTCATCGGGATGGCGAGGAGCACGAGCACGAAGGCCGAGATGGGAATGCCGATGCGCCACAAGAGCTCGCCGAGGTTCTGGTTCGTAGGGTTGGAAATCAGCGCCAACGTCGGCAGGTTCTTGTGCGTGGGCGTGACCCCCCTGCCCTCCTTGAGCTCGATGCGCGCGGCGTAGCGGTCGAATTCGGTGACCCGATACTCGGGATCGCCGGGCGCGCCCTCGTAGCGCCGCCCCTGCTCAAGCACGATGAAGCGATCGCCGTTCGGCGCGGTCTCGGTGTGCCCGCTGCGGCTCATGCTCACGCCGCTCTTGGTGCCGTGCTGCGAGCTCACGAAGACGTTCTGCACCGCGCTCGAGTCGCCGGAGACCGACTCGACGAAGAACACGCGCGTGCGATTCGCCGTCTCGCCGAACACGCCGGGCGTGACGCGCGACACGTCGTCGCGCTGCTCGATCTTCGACGTGTACTGCCCGGCCATCTGCGCCGCCCACGGCGAGATGAAGAGCGAGAGCGCGGCGATCACGGCGATCTGCGGCAGCGCGAACAGCATCACCGGCTTGAGCCATGCGGTGAGCGGCTGTCCGGAGGCAAACCAGATCACCATTTCCGAGTCACGCCAGCTGCGCGTCATCGTCAGCAGTACCGAGATGAACATGGTGAGCGACAGCAGCACTGGCAGAGCGCCGAGCGCGAAAAAGCCGAGAAATGCGAACACCGCGTCGGAGGGAAACTTGCCGCCCGCAGCCTGGCCGAGGAGGCGAATGAGCCGCGTCGTCACCGCGATGGCGAACAGCGTCATGAATACGGCGCCCGCGAGACCTGCGAACTCCCTGAGCAGCGCCCGTTGGAAGATCATGCGATACTTTCGGCCCGTGGAATTTAGCATAAAGACGCTCTCGCCCGAGTCGGCGAAGACGGGCTGCGTGGTTGTGGGCGTTCATACCGCGGGCGAGCTCACCGCGGCCGCGCGCCGCATCGATCAGGCCTCGAAAGGCGCGCTCAAGAAAGCGGCGCGCGATATATCCGGCAAGACCGGCTCCACGCTTCTGCTGCACTCGCTGCCCGGCGTCGCTGCGGAGCGTGTGCTGCTCGTCGGCCTCGGCGATAAGCGCACCAAGGAAGCAGCCTATCGCGACGCGGTGCGCGCCGCGGCGAACGCGCTGAAGGAGCTCGACGCCAAGGACGCGGCGCTTTTCCTCGTCGACATAAGAATCGGCTCCCGCCCGGTGAGCTGGAACGTGCGTCATGCCATACTCGCCATGCAGGACGCGCTCTACCGCTTCGACCAGCTCAAGACGCAGAACAAAGCGAACGGTCGTGCGCTCGCCGCGGTGACGCTGCCGCTCAGCCCGAAAGCCGAATTGCAGCATGCATTGCGCGAAGCCGTGGCTACGTCGGAAGGCTCGGCGCTTGCGCGCACGCTCGGCAACCTGCCGCCGAACATCTGCACGCCAACATATCTCGCCGACGAAGCGAAGAAGCTCGCGCGCGAATTCAAGCTCGAGCTCGAAGTGCTCGAGCGCAAGGACATGGAGAAGCTCGGCATGGGCGCGCTGCTCGCGGTGGCGCGCGGCTCGCACCAGCCGCCGAAGCTCATCGTGCTGCGCTATAACGGCGGGGCGAAGAGCAAAAAATCCGTCGCCTTCGTGGGCAAGGGCATCACCTTCGATACCGGCGGCATCTCGCTCAAGCCCGCCGGCGAGATGGACGAGATGAAATTCGACATGTCCGGCGCCGCCTCGGTGCTCGGCGCGCTGCGCGCGCTCGCGGCGATGAGGGCGCCCGTCAACGCCGTGGGTGTCATCCCGGCCTGCGAGAACATGCCCGGCGGCGCCGCCACCAAGCCCGGCGACATCGTCACCACCATGTCGGGCCAAACGGTCGAGATCCTGAACACCGATGCCGAAGGGCGGCTTATTCTGTGCGATGCGCTCTCGTACGCCGAGCGCTTCAAGCCGGACGCCGTTGTGGACATCGCCACGCTCACCGGCGCGTGCGTGATCGCGCTCGGACACGTCGCCACCGGACTATTCGCCAACGACCAGAAGCTCGCCGACGAAATTCGCGCCGCGGCAGACGACGCCTGGGACCGTGTTTGGCAGCTGCCGCTCTGGGAGGACTACCAGGAGCAGCTGCGCTCGAATTTCGCCGATTTCGCGAATATCGGTGGGCGTCCCGCCGGCAGCATCACCGCCGCCTGCTTTCTCGCGCGTTTCACACGCAATCTGCGCTGGGCCCACCTCGATATCGCCGGCACCGCGTGGAAGAGTGGCCGCGACAAGGGCTCGACCGGGCGCCCGGTGCCGCTTCTCGTGCGCTTCGCGCTACGTCATGCTGGGCGCGGCTAGAGGGGGCACGGGGGAGAAGGTTCTCCCCTGTTCACTTCTATGACCAGTATCGACTTCTATTTCAATGCGCAGGACCGGCTGCAGGTCGCATGCCGGCTCGCGGGCAAGGCGATGAAGCAGAACCAGCGTGTGCTCGTCTATGCGCCGCAGGCCGAGCTCGCGGCGCGCATCGACAAGATGCTGTGGACCTGGCCGGCGACGGGTTTCGTGCCGCACTGCGCCGTGCACGCGCCGCTTGCGCGCGAGACCCCGGTGCTCATCGCCTCCGGTGACGAAACGCCGGAAGGCTGCGAGATCCTTCTCAACCTTGGCGCCGACTGTCCGCCGCACTTCGAACGCTTTCCACGGCTTCTAGAGGTGATCGACGAAGCCGGTCGCGACGC
>JAICPQ010000090.1 GCA_025929745.1 Burkholderiales bacterium
GCTCCACTTCACGCGCCAGCTTGCCGTGGCGCTCCTCGAAGAACGGCCAACCATAATGGCCAAACCGATCCATCAATCTCCCTCGAAAACGGGCTTGCGCTTCGCCGCGAACGCCTCGTAGGCGCGGTGGAAGTCCTTGGTCAGCATGAGCTCGGCTTGCGCCTGCGCTTCCATGTCGATCGCCTGGTCGACGCTCACGTTCCATTCCTGGTGGAGCATCTTTTTCGTCATCGCGTGGGCGAGCGTAGGCCCCGCGGCGAGGTCGTCTGCGAGCTCTAGCGCCGCCGGCAGCACGGGTTCGGCGACGCGGTTGAAGAATCCCCACGCCAGGCCCTCCTCCGCGCTCATCGAGCGGCCGGTGTAAAGGAGCTCGGAAGCGCGTCCCTGGCCGATGATCCGCGGCAGCATCGTGCACGCTCCCATGTCGCAGCCGGCGAGCCCCACGCGCACGAAAAGAAACGCCACTCTCGCCGAAAGCGCGGCGTAGCGTAGATCGCAGGCCATGGCGAGGATGGCGCCGGCACCGGCGCATACACCTTCGACCGCGGCAATCACCGGCTGCGGACAATGACGCATCGCCTTCACGAGATCGCCGGTCATGCGCGTGAACTCGAGGAGCTGCGGGAACGTCATCTTCGTGAGCGGGCCGATGATCTCGTGCACGTCGCCCCCCGAGCAGAAATTGCCGCCGGCCCCATTGAGGACGATGGCGCGGATGCTTTTCTCTTCCTTCAAATCCCGGAAAAAGTCGCGCAGCTCGGCGTAGGACTCGAACGTGAGGGGATTCTTGCGCTCGGGGCGGCTGAGCGTGATCACGCCCACCTTGCCTTCGACGCGCCACTGAAAGTGCCGGGGTTCCTTCATGAGGTCACCTCGAGTGCGTGGCTCTTCACCTTGGCGAGAAGCTTGAGCAGCTCGCCGCGCTCGCGCGCCGAAAGCCCCGCGAAAAGCTCCACCACCCAGTGCTCATGGGCGCGCGCCATCTCTGCGAAGCTCTTCTCCCCCGAGCGCGTAAGGCGGATGCGGAACGCACGACGATCGTCGGGTTCATCCAGGCGCTCGACGAGCCCCTCCTTCTCGAGCTGATCGACGATGGCGGTGACGTTGCCGCCGGTCACCATGAGCAGGCGCGAAAGCTCGTTCATCTTGAGCCCCTCGCGGTGGCGCTCGAGCTGCGCCATCAGGTCGAAGCGCGGCAGCGTGGTGCTGAACTCCTCGCGCAAGCCCGAGCGCACGCGCCGTTCGATGAGCTGAGTGCAGGTGAGAAGCCTGAGCCAGATACGCAGCGCGCTATGGTCGTCGCGCCGCGCGATGAACTCGCGATCCATGCCGGTACTCCAAGCCTGAATAGATCAAGCTTGAAGTATCTAGGGCGTGGCTGTCAACCTTCGCCGGGCTTGCCGGGTAGGACGTCCTGGAATTGCTTCTTCCAGCCGGGCTCCGGCGGCTGGTAGCCCGGCCGCGGTGCATAGACCGAGGTCTCGACCAGCTGGAGACGGTGGATGTAGCGCGGACAGTTCGGGAAAATCGCCTCCGCCTTCACCCGGACGATGAGCTGCGCGCCCTCGAATTCGGCGCTCGCATCCTCGAGCCGCGCCGTGCCGTTCACCCGGAGGCGCCGCGGCTGCTCGAAATCGAGGAAGAGCAACCCGACATTCGCATTGACCCCGATATTGCCCAGGCTGCGGAACATGCCGTTGCCGTCGTAGCTTGGGAACGACAGCTCGTCCGGCGAGGTAACGCGCACAAAACCCGGTAGGCCGCCCTTGTAGGAGCACTCCGGCCTTCCGTGCTCATCCGCAGTGGCGAGGAAAAACATGGCGCGTGATTCGATGAACGCCTTGTCCTCGGCGGTAAACGCCGTGCGCCAGAAGCGCTCGGCGAGCCGGTCGGCGAGCCGCCGCGTGTCGAAGCGGTCCTGCAGCTCGCGCGCGCCCTCGTGGTAGACGCTCATGGCTCGCCCGCGAGCAGCCACTTCTCGCCAAGCGTCTTGCCGTCCCGCACCATCGTCAGGGTGCCATCGAGGCGACGGCCGCGCACCACGCCACGCCAGATCAGCTTGCCATACTTGGGGCTCTCAGTCTGCGCTTCGAACGTGACCGCGCCGTCCACCGCCTTCGCCGTGTAGGCTCCATCGCCGTATTCATAGCGGTCGCATGCGGTCGAGCGGAACCTGCCGTTCTTGAAGACGATCGTGTCGGCGTCACCCTCCGTCTTCCCGCACTCCAGCACGATGCCGACGAAGTTACGGCCATCGAGCATGCTCATTCCCGTGCCCTCGCGTAGTCAATCATCCCCTGAAAATCGACCACGACCGCCGGCTCGTCGCCCACCACCCAGGCATCATGCCCGGAAGGTAACAGCGACACGTCGCCCGGCTTGCAGTCGAACTCCGTGCCATCGTCCATCCTGATTCGCAGCACGCCGGAAACATGGTACTGGAAGTGCGGGGCCTCGCAGCTCTTCGTCTTGACGAGCGGCTGGACCGAGGTGGACCAGCGCCATCCCGGCTCGAATACCGCGCGCCCGACCATCGCGCCGCCCACATTGATAAGCTCGAGGCGTCCCATCGGGAACTGCCGCACCTCGTCCGGCTTGCGGAAATCCTTGCGTTCTGCGCTTTCCATGGTCCCTCCTGGTAGTCGGCCCTATACTCACGCTCACCCGCAGTCGGGGGATATACGCAGTTATGCGTACTTTGCGCGCAGCGCTGGACCTCCTGGGCGCCATGAATGAGTCGGCGCTCGATAAGCGCGTGTTCGCGCAGCTCGGCGTTGAACAGCTGCCGCAGCTCGTCGCCTCCGAGTTCACCACGCTCTCGATCTGTCATCTCGCGAGCGGCCGTCGCGAAGTATTCGGCCTGCCCGCGGGCGCGCTGAGCGAGCAGGATCGCGCGGCGTTCGACCGCCACTTTCACGAGCACCCGCTGGTGCGTTACCACGCCTATCAAGGCGGCCGCGGCACGCAGCGCATCAGCGACTCGCTGCCGATCGAGCAATTTCGCCGCAGCGCCCTGTACAACGATTACTACCGGCGCATCCGCATCGACCACGCCATGGCGCTGCCGATCTACGTACGCGACGGAGTGCTTGTGAGCTTTGTACTGAACCGCACGCGCCGGAATTTCACCGATCGCGAGCGCGCATTGCTGGACGTCCTGCGCCCGCACCTCGCCCGGGTTTATCAACGTTTGAATCGCCTCGGCGGCTTGACCGCGCGTGAAGCGGAGGTGTTGCGCTGGGTGGCCGCGGGGAAGAGCGACGCGCAAATCGCGGCAATCCTGCACATCAGCGCGCGCACCGTGCAGAAGCATTTGCAACACAGCTACGAAAAGCTCGGCGTCGAAAGCCGCACCGCCGCAGCGATGCGCGCTAACGGCCGGCGATGAACGTGTAGCCGAGGCGCTTCGCCGCGGGATAGTCGCGTAGCACCGAGTTGAAAATGCGCCGCAGGTTGCGCCAGGGCGACGGGTCCCGGTAGAAGCGGTGCAGGAAAAGCATGTCGCAGACGAGGCTTGCCATCCAGTCCACTGCCGTGGTGTAGCCGATCACCGCCCTCACGCGCGAGCGCCGCAGGAACTCCTTCGCGAAGCGCTCGCCTTGCTTCCCTCGCAATACGTTGCAGCACGCGAAGTACACAAGATTCCGGTAGCTCGCGCCGTAGCCTTCGAACGCCGCGCACAGGCGCTCGGAGTCGATGCGATCAAGAAGCGAGCGCACGCCGCCCGGCCGGCCGTGGAACGCGAGGTAATAGATCGGCGTGTCAAAGAGCTCTTCGTTGCGCCACATGAGACCGTCGGGCCGCTTCGCGTAGTAGGCGAGCCCGGCTTCCGACTCGACGAAGCGGTGCGCCACCGTGAGCGGCGGATGCACGAGCGGCGCCATGGCCTCGAAGAAGCCCTTCACCGAGAACGTCTGGAACAGCCTCTCGTTCCAGTAGGCCTCGAGGCAGACCAGCTTCGAGGGCGCCTTCAGGCTTTTCTCAGGAAATCGAAATCGCAGCCGTGCTCGGCCTGCAGCACGTGGTCCATGTAGAGCTTGGCATAGCCGCGCGTCGGCGGTGCGACCGGCGGCTTCCACGCGGCTTTTCTTCTTTGCAGCTCGCCTTCAGGTACAGCCAGATCGATGCGCCGCTCCTTCACGGACAACCGAATGCGGTCGCCATTCCTGGCAAGCGCGAGCGCGCCGCCCACTGCCGCTTCCGGCGATACATGCAACACGATCGTTCCGTACGCCGTGCCGCTCATGCGCGCGTCCGAGATCCGCACCATGTCCTTCACGCCGGCGCGCGCGAGCTTCGCGGGAATCGGCAGGTACCCCGCTTCCGGCATGGCGTATCCGGACTTGGGACCCGCATTCTGTAGCACGAGGAAATCGTCCGCCGTGACCTCGAGCGTGGGATCGTCGATGCGCGCCGACAGATCATCGAGTGAGCTGAACACGATCGCGCGGCCTTCTTTCTCGAAGAGCTTCGCATCGGCCGCCGAGCGCTTGAGGATCGCGCCGTTCGGCGCAAGCGAGCCGAAGAGCGCGACCAGCCCGCCTTGGGCGGCGAGCGGGTTCTTCAGCTCCCGCACAACGCTGCGATCGACCCACGGCGTATGGCGCTCGATCACCTCTCCGAGTGTGATGCCGGCGACCGTCATGCAGTCGAGGTGAAGCAGCGGCTTCAGCTCACGCAGTACCGCCCCCACGCCGCCGGCGGCGTACAGATCGGACATGTAGTACTGCCCCGTGGGCTTCAGATCCACGAGCACCGGCGTGCTGTCCGAAAGCTCGTTTAGTCGCTGGAGGGAAACGTCAACTCCGGCGCGCCCGGCGATCGCGGTCAGATGAACAATCGCGTTCGTCGAGCCGCCGATCGCGAGCAGCACCCGCAATGCGTTCTGGACCGATTTTTCGGTGATGACCTGGCTCGGCCGTAGGGGCGACTTGGCAAGTTCGGCGGCGCGCTTGCCGCTCGCCTCGGCGGCGCGCAGGCGATCGGCATGGACGGCGGGAATCGCTGCCGTGCCGGGAAGCGCCATGCCGAGCGCTTCGGCGATCGACGCCATGGTCGAAGCGGTACCCATCACCGCGCACGTGCCCGCCGTGGTAGCGAGGTTTCCTTCGATCTCGTCGATGCCTTTCTCGTCCACCTTGCCGGCCCGGTGCATCGCCCAGAACCGGCGACAATCCGTACAGGCGCCGAGGCGCTCGCCCTGGAACGACGTGGGCATCATCGGACCGGCAAGAAGCTGCACCGCCGGAATGTCGGCCGAGGCGGCGCCCATGAGCTGCGCCGGCACGGTCTTGTCGCACCCGCCGACGAGCACCACCGCGTCCATCGGCTGGGCGCGGATCATCTCCTCCACGTCGATCGACATGAGGTTTCTGAACATCATCGACGTCGGATAGAGGAACACCTCTCCAAGCGACGTGGTGGGGAACTCCACCGGCAGCGCGCCCGCGGCGAGCACGCCCCGCTTCACCGCTTCGATCAGCTCGGGGAAATGGCGGTGGCAGTTGTTGAAGCCGCTGCGCGAATCGGCGATGCCGACCACGGGACGCCCGAGCAGATCGCTCGAGTAGCCCATGCTCTTGGCGAACGAGCGGCGCAGATAGAGCGAGAACGCCGGATCGCCGTAGTTGGTGAGGCCTCGCGCGAGGCCGGTTTTTTTTCTATCGCCAGACGTCACGCGCCACCTCCATAACGAGTTCGAGCTTGCGCCGGGTATCGTCCGCGCTCAGCGCCTGGCCGCCTCCGCCGCCGCTCGAGAAGCCGCATTGCGGGCCGATGCCCAGCTGGTCGAGCGCAATGTGCTTAGCTGCGGCGTCGATCCGCTTCTTCAGATCCTCTTTCCTCTCCAGGACCGGCGTCTTCGTGCTCACCAGGCCCAGGATGACCCGCTTACCCTTCGGCAGGTAGCGCAGCGGCGCGAAGTCGCCGGCGCGCTCGGTGTCGTACTCGAGGCAGTAGACCGTCGTATCGAGCCGGTTGAAGAGCGCCTCCGCGATCGGCTCGTAGCCGCCTTCGGCCATCCACGCGCCCTTCAGGTTGCCGCGGCAAAGATGCACCGCGACCGTCATGTCGCGCGGCTTCTGCGCGATCGCTTCGTTGAAGAGCTTGGCGTAGCGCTCGGTGAGCTCATCCGGGTTCTCGCCACGGTTTACGACATCCTGGCGCGCGTGCGCGTCGCAATTGCACGGCAGCGCCGTATCGTCGAGCTGAAGATAGGTGCAACCATCGGCGGCGAGATCGCGGATTTCCTCCCGATAGATCTTCACGAGGTCCGCAAAAAACGCCTCGCGGTCCTTGTAAGCATCGAAGGCCTTCGGCCCGAGAAAGTAATGCATGACATCGGGCGCGGCCATGGTGACCTTCGGCACGCCGCGTTTCACCACGGACTTCAGAAACCGATAGTCGTCGGCAACGATGCGCTTCTTGCGCTTGAGCGGCGCCTTGGCGTACGGCGAGGCGGCCACGCCGATGACGCGCGTCTCGTCGCGAAAGCTGAGCGTGCCATCGCGCAGACCAAAACCATCGATCGCATCGATGAAGCCCGCCGACCAGCTGCGCCGGCGGAACTCGCCGTCAGTAATGGACGGCAGGCCGATCGATTCCTGGAACGCGACGATGTCGCGGATCGCCTCGTCCTGAGCCTTTTTCAACTGCGCATCGTCGATGCGCCCGGCCTTTCGCTCACGTACGGCATTGAGGAGTTTCTCCGGGCGCACGAAGCTGCCGACATGCTCGACCCGGTTCACTGGAATTCCCGGCGCAGAAGCCGCGCGCCTTCCACCATCGCCGTCATCTTGCCGAACGCGACGTCGCGCGGCAGATACTTCATTCCGCAGTCCGGCGCGACGATGACATTTTCCTTCGGTACATGGGCGAGCGCGCGCTTGATGCGCTCCGCCACGATTTCGGGTGTCTCGACGGTCATGTCGGAGAGATCGATGCACCCGACCATGATCTTCTTTCCCGCGAGCTTCGAGAGCACCGCCGTGTCGAGGTTCGACTGCGCGGTCTCGATGGAAACCTGCGCGACCGGCGAGCCGGCGAGCTCGGGCAAAAACGAGTAGCCCGATGGGCGCTGGTGAATGATCGCCGCGTAGCCGAAGCAGATGTGAACCGCAGTGGTCCCGGTCACGCCCTCGAGTGCGCGATTGAGCGCCTTAAGGCCGTACTGGCGCGCCCTTTCCGGCCGCGCCTGCATGTACGGCTCGTCGATCTGGACGATGTCTGCACCGGCGGCAAAAAGATCCTTGATCTCAGCATTCACGGCGACGGCGTAGTCCATCGCCGCTTCTTCCTCGGAGTTGTAGTAGTCGTTCTGCGCCTGCTGCGACATGGTGAAGGGGCCGGGCACCGTCATCTTCGCCGGCTTGCCCGTGTTTCTCTTCAGGAAAACCAGATCCTCGACTTCGACCGCATGCTTGCGTCGGATCCTGCCCACGATGCGGGGCACCGGGTTCGGATGTCCCGATCGATCGAGCGCGGTGCCGGGATTGTCGATGTCCACACCTTCCAGCGCGGTGGCGAAGCGGTTGGAATAGCTTTCGCGGCGGATCTCACCATCGGTGATGATGTCGAGGCCCGCCTCTTCCTGCGCGCGAATTGCCAGCACGGTGGCGTCGTCCTGCGCTTGCGCGAGCTCCGGAAGCGGCACACGCCACAGCTCCTTCGCCCGCACGCGCGGCGGAAAACGCCCGGCGAGCTTCTTTCGGTCGATCAGCCATTCCGGCTGCGGGTAGCTGCCGACCAGCGTAGTCGGAAAAAGCGGGAGCCTATTTGCCATCGACGAATCGAGGAGACGTTTTCCTGAGCCGCGCGGGATCGACGCGGCCGCTGCGCTGAATATAGCTCCAGGCGAACTCGCGCGGCGCGAGTTTCATGTGCCTTGGGAAGGCGTCGTACCACGCACCGCTGGCATCCGCCGCCGCAACGAGCTTCTCGACAATGGGGCGGCGCGCAGCCTCGAAGTTTGCGAGAGCCTGGGAGTTATCGAGCGCCTTGGCGAGCGCAATGGCGTCCTCCATGGCGAGGCGCGTGCCCGAGCCGATGGAGAAATGCGCGGTGCGCAACGCGTCGCCGATGAGCACCGTGTTTCCCACATGCCAGCGTCGATTGCGCAGGTTCGGAAAATTGCGCCATACAGAGTTGTTCGACACCAGGCGATGCCCAAACAGCTTCTCGAGGTAGGCGAGCGTGGCGCGCTCGCCCATCGACGCAAATCCGGCGCGGCCCCAGGTCTCGGCGTCGCATTCGGCGACAAACGTGCTCATCTCGCGCGAGTGCCGGTAATGGTGGGCATTGAACGCGCCGTGCTGGTTCTCGACGAACGTCTGCGTGAGCGTATCGAAGGTGCTTGGCGTGCCGTACCAGGCGAACTTGTTGGTGAGGTGCGAGATCGTCGTGCCGAAGTCTTGCCAGCCGCGCACCGTCGAGTTCACGCCATCCGCGCCGACAATCAAGTCGAACCCTGCCGGCGGTTCCGCAACTCGCTGTTCGTACTGTGGCGTAACGCCGACGCTCGCCGCTTGCCGCTGCAGCAGCTCGAGAAGCTGCAACCGCCCGATCGCCGCGAAACCGATGCCGTCGATGACGACCGGCGTGCCGCGATGCACGACCTTGAGGTCGGTCCATGTTTGCATCTGCGGCGTGATGAGGTCGTACGTCGTCGGGTCGTCCTCGCGCAGGAACTCGAGCGCGCGATCCGAAAACACGACGCCGAAGCCGAAGGTCGAGTCCGCCGCGTTCTGCTCGAGCACGCGCACATCCCACTCGGGATGGCGGCGCTTGACGAGGTACGAGAAGTAAAGCCCGGCCGGCCCGGCGCCGGCCACGAAAATGCGCATCTACTTGAGAAGCGGCCGCAGGTCGTCGAGCCGGTCGAAAAGGTGCCAGATGTAGTCCGAAGCGCCCTTATGCCGGTGTGGATGCAGATCGGCGAGCTTCGGATCGTTGCAGTAGCTGTCGAATGCTTCCTTGGAGTCCCACTCGACGAGGATCATGACCTGGCGCGGATTGATGTCGCCCGCGGCGGCTTCGCGGAAGCGCCCGAGCGCGATCACCGTGCCGCCGTGCGCCTGCACCTCCCGCGCCGAGCGGCGGGAGTAGGCGAGGTATTCCTCTTTGTCGGCTACGTTGAAGAGATTGAGCGCGTAGACCTTCATC
Organism: Burkholderiales bacterium; assembly: GCA_025929745.1. Classification (GTDB taxonomy): domain Bacteria; phylum Pseudomonadota; class Gammaproteobacteria; order Burkholderiales; family SG8-39; genus SCGC-AG-212-J23. The sequence continues at coordinate 9,160 of JAICPQ010000090.1, forward strand.
CCCAGATCGACCGGGCGGCGTCCACGCACAATTTTAGCTTGGCGCGTTGGTCGTGCTCGGTGACGGGGTTGCCGCCCATCGTGCTCGCGAACCCGCACTGCGGGCTGATGCCAAGCCGGGCCGCGTCGACATAGCGAGCCGCTTCATCGGCGCGCTTCTTCAGCGTATCCATCGTCTCCAGCTGGGGCGTTTTCGAGCTCACCAGGCCGAGCACGACCCCTTTGCCTTTCGGCACGAAACGCAGCGGCGCAAAGCCGCCGGCGCGCGGCGTGTCGAACTCGAGAAGAAAATGATGGACGTTGGTGCGCGCGAAGAACCGCTCGGCCACCGAGTCGTAGCCGCCTTCGGAGAGGTACATGCCCTTGTAGTTGCCGCGGCAGACGTGCACGCCGACCGTGACGCCGCTTGGTCGGCTTTTCACGGCCTCGTTGATCGCATCGATATACAGGTCGACCAGCGCGTCGGGCTCACCGCCCCGCGCCTTCACGTTCTCGCGCGCCGCCGGATCGCAAA